>CAIWKU010000028.1 GCA_903913355.1 uncultured Bacteroidota bacterium
CCAAAAAAGTACCTATTCTGTGATTATGGTGATAGGTGCGTAATAAAAACAAGACTTGCATGCTGAATAGGTTGAATAACCAGAGATCCAATCCTGGTTTTGATGGTGTCAGGTTTTGCCAACTGTGCATTAAGTTTTCCTAAAACAGCTAAAAGTATTATCAGTAGGAATTTTGATTTCATAGATAAAAGTTTATAATATTAAATGAAATAAGGGCAACTTTTGTTGAATAAAAGTACTAAACACCTGATGAATAGTTTTGTTCAAACCCCATTTATTTATCTCCCATTCAGCAGGCAATAATGATGAATTCATATTCTCCAATCAATTAGTCAAAATCGAGGTTTTCTCATAAGTATACAATCTTCTGCAAAAAAATGGGAAGGAATACATCTTGTCCTTAACTTTAAGTCTTAACCAAAGCTCATGAGAAAAAATATTCTTTCCCTTTTTATTTTGTCATTGTTTTGTCAGATTGCATTTACACAAACGATTATTCAACGCGACCCGGAAATCGATAAAATGGTAAAGGAAGTATCGGCAGATTCTTTGAAGTCTTATATCTACAAAATGGTCAGCTTCGGAACCCGCAGCACACTTAGTACCCAACCCAGTACAACCAGGGGTATTGCAGCCGCCAGAGATTGGGTATTAAGCAAATTCAATGAGTTTGGCAAACAGAGTAATGGTCGCTTAACCGCTTTTATTGATACCACTATTTACAAGGCAGATAATAACAGGGTAAGCAGAGATATTGTGTTGGGCAATGTGGTTGCCACACTAAAAGGAACAGACCCGAATGATAAACGTATATTTTTAATCAGCGGGCATTTGGATAATATGAGAACCAGTCCTACCGATAGTACAGGCGACGCTCCCGGTGCCAATGACGATGGAAGTGGCTCCGCTGCAGTAATTGAATGTGCCCGTATTATGAGTAAACATGCTTTTCCGGCTACTGTTATTTTTGTAACAGTAAGTGGAGAAGAACAAGGATTGCTTGGCGCTTACTATATGGCGAATAAAGCCAAAAAAGAAAACTGGAATATTGAAGCGGTATTGAATAATGATATTATGGGAAGCAATAATACCAGTGAAACCAAGATTATAGATAATACGCGTATTCGTGTTTTCAGTGAAGGCTTATCAGTTTTAGATACCGGAAAGGTAGCTACCAATATCCGGAACCTGGGTTTGGAGAATGATGGAAAAGCCCGTCAGCTTGCCCGATATGTGAAAGAGATCGGTGAACGATATGTTGAGAACCTGGAAGTGGTAATGGTATACCGCAACGATAGATTTTTACGTGGTGGAGATCATACTCCCTATGTATTAAACGGCTATGCTGCAGTACGGATTACTGAAATGAATGAAAATTACTATCACCAGCACCAGAATGTAAGAATGGAAAATGGAATACAATATGGTGATCTTCCTGAGTTCATGGACTTTGAATACCTACGCAAGAACACGGCCATGAATTTATCTAACCTTGCCAATCTTTCCAAAGCACCAGCCATGCCGGAAGAAGTAAAAGTAGAAGTAAAAAACCTAAATAACTATACATCCCTTAACTGGAAAGCACCTAAGAGCGGCAAAGTTAAAGGCTATTATATCCTCATGCGTGAAACCACCAGTGCATTCTGGCAAAAGAAATTCTTTACCACTCAAAACGAATACACATTACCTTATTCGAAGGATAACTACTTTTTTGCTGTACAATCAGTAGGCGAAGATGGGAATGAAAGCCTGGCAGTGATACCTGGCGTATCCAGAAGATAGTAAGAGATATTACTTAGTAATGCAGTAAGCAAAATACCGAAGAGGAAACCTATCAAACAAATAAGCACAGAAAAATCTGTGCTTATTTGTTTAATGTAATTATTAATTACTAATTGTGAATTATGAATTGATCTTATTCGGCACCATTCTACCCAATACCTTTTCTGTTTCCTCTGCTCCCCTCTCCCCGCCTTCATGGTATTCTGCATCTTCATTTACATCCCAGAGATCATATAATTCATTACCGGCTATGATATTTTTTGCTGCCAACATTGCCGTCATCATACTATGATCCTGGTTATTATATTTATGCATTCCATTTCTACCAACCAGGTAAAGTCCGGGGTAAGCTTTCAAAGCTTCGCGAACGGCTTCTACATTTTCTTTGTAGGATTGATCATAAACAGGATAGGCTTTGGGTTGCCGAACCACATATCCATCTACTACTGCGCTGGGTTTTGTTAATCCGATTTTTTCAATTTCCGTTTTGGCAAGGTTAATCAGGGTTTCATCAGAACTGGTCCATAACCCGTCTCCTTCAAAACAAAAGTATTCCAAACCATAACAAGCCATGGATGGATCCGGAACCATATAGGGGCTCCAGGATTTAAAATTCTGTATTCGGCCAACTTTTACACTTGGGTCGTGAATATAGATCCAGTTATCGCTAAATGCATCTTCGTCTCTGCAAATCAATACCACAGTCAGGAAATCACGGTAGCCAAGATGCTGCGAAGAACTAAATGCGTTTTCAGGAAATTTTGGTGATACAGAAGCAATCAATTCACGCATAGGTGCAGAAGACAGAACATAATCAAATCCTTCTTCTTTTTTTCCATTTGTAGTATGTACTGTCCATTTTCTATTTGCCAAACTGATATCTTTTACGCCGCAATTCATCTCAATGGTTACTCCCATCTCTTTACACTTTGCAGCACAAACTTCCCACATCATGCCCGGTCCCAATTTGGGATAACGGAAAGAGTCTATCAGTGTTTTGATTACTTTATCTTTACTTCCTCCTGTTCCTGATTTAAATAATGCATTCCAGATAGCACTACTTAAGGATAAGCCTTTGATACGCTGTGCAGCCCAGTCTGCTGAAATTTCTTTACAAGGTATTCCCCATACTTTTTCTGTATAGGTCTTAAAAAAAATATTAAAAAGTCTTCGCCCAAACTGGTTAACTACCCAATCTTCAAAATTGGTTGGATTCTTAAAAGGAAATATTCTTGCTTTCAGGTAACTGAGAACACATAAAGTGCTTTCAACAATTCCCAGTTTTTTTAAAGCATCAAAAGCCACCAAAGGGTAAGAAAAGAACTTATTGTTATAATAGATTCTTGAACTACGTGGACGCTCTAGCATCTCATCTCCCAGAATTTCAGTCCAGAAATCTTCCACTTCTTTTGATTTGGAGAAAAACCGATGGCCTCCAATATCAAAATGGTAACCTTTATAGGACTCAGTTCTGGAAATACCACCCACATATACAGGGTCTTTTTCAAACACAACCACCTCTTGATTGGCTTTACCTAATAAATATGCAGCAGTCAATCCCGCTGGTCCTGCCCCGATAATGGCTACTCGTTTTGACATAGTATATTTCCCTGTAAAATGATCAGAAATGTAAATATGGCGACAAAGGTGTGAAATAATTGTGGTACTACCGCTATTTTTGCGGGCAAACCTGCCGGATAGCGGATAAAAACAATGAAATGACTGAACCCAAATACCAAATCGAATACAAGCCTTTTGCCAAACTGACACCCTATGAACTTTATGCCATTATCCGTTTGAGAAATGAAGTATTTGTAGTGGAACAAAACTGTGTATTTCAGGATGCCGATAATAAGGACCCTGATTGTCATCATTTAATGATTTGGGATAACGAAAACCTCGTTGCCTATTCGCGTTTATTGTACCCCGGCTTAGCTTATGAATATATGTCGATTGGCAGGGTAATCAGTTCTCCGGCTTATCGTGGCAGTGGTGCCGGAAAATTATTAATGGAAAGATCCATTGAAGCATGTAGGGAATTATTTGGCGAAGGCCCTATTCAAATCGGAGCCCAATTATACTTGAAAAAATTCTATGAATCCCTGGGGTTTGTACAAATCAGCGATATTTATCTGGAAGACAATATTCAGCATATTCTGATGCGCAGAAATTAGCGTTTTCGGAACCAGATGATTCCTTGGTTTATTTGCTACAACCCTAACTCTGTTTTTAAGAACCTGGCAGTATGGCTTTTGGTAACATGCACCATTTTTTCCGGTACCCCTTCAAATAAAATAGTACCGCCACCGCCACCACCTTCAGGGCCCAGATCTATAATATGATCGGCTACTTTAATAACATCGAGATTGTGTTCAATCACCAAAACCGTATTTCCGCGATCAACCAATTTATTTAATACATCCAGCAAATGTTGAATATCCTGAAAATGCAACCCTGTAGTAGGTTCATCCAGAATATAGAAGGTCTTACCCGTATCTTTTTTCCCAAGTTCGGTAGCTAGTTTTACCCGTTGTGCTTCACCGCCACTAAGCGTTACTGCCGACTGGCCCAGGGTAATATATCCGAGTCCCACATCCTGTAATACTTTTATTTTTCTGTATAAATAAGCTATGGGTTGAAAGAATTCGCAGGCTTCATCAACAGTCATATTCAATACATCACTGATGGATTTTCCTTTGTAACGAATTTCCAATGTTTCACGATTATATCTTTTCCCATTGCATTTTTCGCAATGAACATATACATCAGGTAGAAAATTCATTTCAATCACACGCATACCACCACCTTCACAAACATCACATCTTCCCCCTTTTACATTAAATGAGAATCGTCCCGCATTATATCCCCGGATTTTAGCTTCGGGAACCGCTGCAAACAAGGTTCTGATCTCTGTAAAAAATCCACAATAGGTGGCAGGGTTACTTCTGGGTGTGCGACCAATAGGCGATTGGTCTATCTCAATTACTTTATCAATATGTTCAAGTCCTTTGATACTTTTAAATGGCATAGGTGTTACCCTGCTATTATACGCATGCTTTGACAGTATTGGGTATAAGGTTTCATTAATTAATGTAGATTTACCACTTCCACTAACTCCACTTACCACAATCAGTTTACCTAATGGAAATTTCACATCTACATTCTTCAGGTTATTTCCGGTAGCCCCTTTTAATTCAAGGGTTTTCCCATTCCCATGTCTTCTTTCCAAAGGCACGGGGATTGATTTTTTACCACTCAGGTATAAGGCAGTATCCGATTTACTAAGCAATACTTCTTTCGGTGTTCCGGCTGCTACTACATGTCCACCATAAATTCCGGCTTTCGGGCCAATATCTACCAGGTAATCGGCAGCCATCATGATATCTTTATCATGTTCTACTACTAAAACACTGTTCCCGATATTCCTGAGATTTTGAAGGGCAATGATCAATTGGTGATTATCTCTTTGGTGTAAACCGATAGAAGGTTCATCAAGAATATAAGTGATGCCCTGCAATTGCGAACCAATCTGTGTAGCCAAGCGAATTCGTTGAGATTCACCGCCACTCAGGCTTCTGGATGGGCGATCCAGAGATAAATAAGTAAGACCTACATCCAGCAAAAAACTGACACGCTCCCTGATTTCTTTTAAAATATCTTTTGCAATCAGGTTTTGCTTTTTACTTAATCTTTTCTCGATATTGGTAAACCAATGATATAATTTATCCAGGTCTAATTTGCTTAATTCGGCAATATTTTTTTCATCCACTTTAAACCAAAGGCTTTCCTTTTTTAACCTTGCTCCATCACAGGCATCACATATTTTCAGTTCCATATATTTCTCTACCCATTCCCGTAAACTTTCACTGCTATTGGTTCCTGCGAACCAACGTTTGAGCATTGGAATGATGCCTTCAAAAACACCTTCATAAGGTTGGCCGATAGGAAGTTCATCTGAATCCGTTACTTCCAGACTGCTACCTTCTTCATTACCATATAAGAGGATATTTAAAGCAGTAGTAGAAAGGTCTTTTATCGGTTTATCGAGATTGATCTTATTTTTCTTCGCAAGTACTTCTACATTTCTGAATAAATAAGCATCCCGTTGTTCCCCTAAGGGCGCAATACCTCCGGCATTCACACTCAGGCTGCGATCGGGGATAACTGCATCAAGGCTGATGGTATATACATTACCCAGTCCCTTACAGGTTGGACAGGCACCATAAGGAGAGTTGAATGAAAACGCATTGGGAGAAGGTTCTTCGTAGCTGATACCCGTATCCTCACACATCAATTGTTTGGAATATTGAACCAGTTTACCGGTATCATTAACCAGCATAAACATCAGTTCTTTCCCCATCTTCAAAGATTGCTGAACACTTTGGCTGAGACGGGTTTTCATCTCATCAGTTACGGGTAAACGATCTATTACCACTTCAATATCGTGTATTTTATAGCGATCAACCTGGAGTTTGGGTGTCAGGTCCATGATCTCCCCATCTACCCTTACTTTTACAAATCCTTTTTTACGGATATCTTCAAACAATTCTCTGTAATGGCCCTTTCTTCCTCTTACCAAGGGGGCCAGTAAACTGATTTTTTTATTTTTATACCGGGTAAAGATATTTTCTACAATTTCTTCCTCACTGAACTTGACCATTTTTTTGCCCGTATTATAGCTATAGGCTTCTCCGATTCTGGCAAATAATAAACGCATAAAATCATACACTTCCGTAACCGTGCCAACCGTAGATCTGGGGTTCTTATTCGTTGTTTTTTGTTCGATGGAAATAACCGGGGATAATCCAGTGATCTTATCTACGTCGGGTCTTTCCATATCACCAATGAATTGCCTTGCATACGCACTAAAGCTTTCCATATAGCGCCTCTGCCCCTCATTGTAAATTGTATCGAAAGCCAGAGATGATTTTCCGCTGCCGCTAACCCCGGTAAAAACAACCAGTTTGTTTTTAGGAATTGAGATATCAATATTTTTAAGATTATGCTCTCTTGCGCCGGATACTTCAATAAATTCTCCGGTAATAACGGGAGATTTTACAACGGGGTTAGGTGATTTTGCCATAAGTGGGTAGTAAAGATAAGAACAACCGGGCACCGGAAAAGTTGCATCTGAATATTTTCTGAATTATTTTTTACCGAGTCAAACCCTTTACAGTAAAGGGTTTTGTGGTTTTTTTAGTAATTTTTTTTATTTAAAATTTGGTGGTTTCCA
>CAIWKU010000029.1 GCA_903913355.1 uncultured Bacteroidota bacterium
ATATTCCTCAAAACATTTCCTGAATTCTTCTTCGGTATACAGATGAAAAATATCCTCTCTGGCCTGGAGCATATGACTAACCATCGGATCAGATTTAGGAATAAATTCAATAATCGCATACTGGTTGGTAACTGAGCTGATAAACGATGCAAAATAACCCAGGGGCAGGTTGTGCACTATACAGAGATGGTGAATCAAAGCCAGTCCCAATACTGTGTCCGCGCGCAATCTTTTCAGCAAGGGTTCACGTTCAGCATTGTTCCACCCTAACCCAGGTGATGGCTGCATAAGGTCTGCCAATACTGCAGTGATATTCGTTATACTTGATTTTGAAAATTGATTATATAAATCATCAATACAATCTGCATCTGATTCTACTGCAATTACTTCCTTAAAATATTTTGCTGCTATTAAGGAAAATTTGCCATTATTAGCCCCCAAATCAGTCAGTCTGTTTCCGGCCAAATCAATCAGCCATTCATCAATCAGCTTTTCTTTTTCTGTCAGGTATTCTTTGCTAATTACCTGTTCATCATAATAAGTTATCCAATGAGCTTTTTTTACAACCGGATGTTTCCATTTCTGTAGAGAGCCGGCAATTAGCAGAAATAGTTCATTTAGTTTTTGCTTATCAAATACAGAGTAGGCTGCAGCTCCATACCCCTCTTTACCCTCATAACTTGCGTGCAAATGAATATGAATCATCACTGTCATGTTAAACCTGCTGGAAAATGGAAGCTCTTTGCTTATATAAGAAAGCTGAATGCCATCGATGAATGAACTGAACTGTTTTACCCAGTTGGGACCATTATATTTTATTAAAGCAAATGGACCCAACATAGATTCGCAAAATTGTCTGTAAGCGATCCAAGGATCTCCTTCCTTATAAATAATAAAGGAAAGCGAATCGATAAATAAGGGTTTTCCTTTATAAAAAGTAAAATTGAATGGTGTTGCATCTTTCAGAATCATTCCATATTGTAAAGCAATACGATTGATTGTTAAAAAGTTTAATAACACTTCTTTCCATTGATCAAATCCCCATTCATAGGGATAACTGATAAATGAAATTTGCTCTGGCAAAAGAATTTTAAATGCGTGTATATCATTTGTAACTGGTGAAGCAACTTCGGTATGGGCTATCAATAAATTTTTATCAATCAATTCCTGATATAGCCCTGAATCCATGAAATGACGATAAGATTCCTGATAGTTGTCTGTTACCAGGCGATACAGGGTATTATTATGGTTAAATATAAAACCATCTGGATCCTTAAAGGAGGCAGGAATTGGTTTGATCATTTCCATTTATGAATCTTTTTTCTCTCTTAAGAAAAACTTGTTTCGAAAAACTGATTTTATATAATTAGATATTCTCTTAAAGAAAACAAGGCCAGTAAGCAGAGATGATAATATCGCCTGAAAGAGCAGACTGCCTGATCCAGGGTCAATATAGGCTAGTAGGTTAGTTAAGGTCATTTAAAGATATTTTTAATAGGTATTTAACTAATTAAATAACTATGATAGTAAGACCATAGAATTCAACAGAATGCAGCCTGCGGGGGGGAATTCGCTGCTATCAATTCCTAGACCCGTTATTTTAGAAAGAGTTTAACAGAAGAAAAAAATTAAATCAAATCTTAAGCATTGAACCGTCAATAGGGTTAATAACATGTAGTATAAACTTTACAAAAAGAAAGAGTTAGATAGAATTTATACATTTCAACTCTTATCCCTGTCCTTTTAGTGTGGCCTTACTAAGCGATTAAAAATAAAATTCCTATTCCCGCTAAGATTTTACATTTGCACCCATATGGGCCAAAAAAAACTTATCCGTTTTGAAGCGATCCGGCATTTTGCCAATGTGCTGGAATACCCGCAGAATATGCAGGGTAATTGGGCTGGTTTTTTCACAAATACCGGGCCCATTACTTTAGAACTGGCCTGTGGTAAGGGGGAATATGCTGTTGGGCTGGGAAGGCTTTACCCAAACAGAAATTTTATTGGGATGGATCTTAAAGGGAATCGGATCTGGCGTGGGGCCAAGACGGCCCTGGATGAAGGGTTAACCAATGTGGCTTTTATTCGTTCGCATATAGATAAGATCCGGGATTATTTTAGCGAAGGAGAAATAGCTGAAATATGGATCACTTTCCCCGATCCGCAGCTAAGGGGATCTAGGGCTAAAAAAAGACTTACCCACCCTAAATTTTTACGGCTTTACCAGCCGCTTTTGGCATCCGGTGGCAAATTACACCTGAAAACGGATAGCCCGGATCTGTACAGGTTTACCCTGGCTGTTATCAACTTATTCGGTTTTACTTTGTTAGAGAACTCAGGAGATGTATATGCTGAAGCAGTCAGCAACCCTGAATTGCTCATCAAAACCCATTACGAAAGCCTGGATATTGCACAAAGTAACCGTATACATTATCTATGCTTTTTACTGGACAAACCCATACCTGTAGAAAAAGACGAAATCTTAAAACAATTACTCAGTGAGCCAGAAAATGATTGAAGGTGTTGATTTTTATTTTGAACACGGCTATACCGTATTCACAGAAAAATACCATCTCGAAAAAGGCCATTGCTGTGGAAATGGCTGCCGTCACTGCCCTTTTCAATACGAATCAGTTCCTGAACCCCATCGCAGTTTATTATTACAGCAATCCCAGAAAACAAACCCGGAAGGAAGCCAAAGCTCCTGAAAGGAATTCTGTATTTTGTTTTCATTGTAATCAGTCCCGAAAACGTAAATTGTAGCCATAAACATTGTGTATTGGCAAACAAAAAATCTTCCGAAAAACTAAAACCTCTACTACCAAGCGGCAACAAAGACAGTTCCTTCTTTGAGCAGGTATATGATGTGGCAAGGCAGATACCCAAAGGTCGTGTAACTTCCTATGGAGCTATTGCCGCTTATCTGGGAACTAAAATGAGTGCGAGAATGGTGGGATGGGCGATGAACGGCGCATTTCATTTGAATCCTCCCGTTCCGGCACATAGGGTGGTTAACAGAAATGGAATGCTTTCCGGTAAAATGCATTTTGCAACCCCTACCCAAATGGAAGAACTCCTCAAAAAAGAAAAAATTAAAGTGGTTGACGATACTATCGTTGATTTTGACAAAAAATTCTGGGACCCGGCAATTGAGCTATCACTCGATTAAACTAACTGATTACTAAAAAAGCGCAGCAATTTACCATGCTGCGCTTTTTTTATACGGGAATTGATGGGAATTATTAGTGATAATAGGGACTGATCATATAATATACTACCGGTCCGGTAACCGCTACATACAACCACAAAGGCCAGGTAATTCTTGCCAGTTTTTTGTGTGTGCCATATTCCCCAGTTAATCCTCTGTAAGCCGTAAAAAGAATAAAAGGAAGAATGATGGCTGCCAGAAAAATATGTGTTGCCAGAATAAAATAATAAACCATTCTGATACCGCCTACTACTGATTTCTCATCATCCGAAACAATTCCATCATGATTACTGTCGCCAAATTTTGCTTCCCCGGCCAATAAATGGTGCGCGATATAGGAAACCAGAAAAAGTATCGACAATATCAGTGCAGTCATCATAAAACGTTTATGCAACCCGTATTTACCATTCTTAACTGCAACCAGCGCAGCAATTAATAATACAGCAATAGCAGAGTTGATAAACGCATTGATAGTGGCAAAAATATGTACATTGAACCCCAGGTTTAGTTCGAGTTTAAAGCGACTTAATAAAACCACCGCTGAAAATACAACTACGGAAAATATACTGATCAGCCAGTTGGCTTTTTGATCATTTTTGGTGAGGGAAGGAACTAACATAACTAGTTTATAGTTTAGGGTTTGGTGTTTAGGGTTGTTGATGGTTTAGGGTTAGTAGTTGTTAGAAGTTATTCCTTTTTTTAGCCATTGATTTTTCGGCGGTTGCGCATGTAGATTACGAAAAAGGTTACCATACATACGATAATCAGCCAAAGCCAGCTTAGATCGATGATTTGTTGGAATACTTCACTTTTCTGTTTCTTGTCTTTTTCAAGCATCAATAAGCCAATGTCTTTGGCCAGTTTAGAGAGTGAGATTGAATCTAAGCCATTATAATAGCCGCGTACTTTATATTCTTTATCAAGGAGTACAAATCGATTGGTATGTACAAAATCTGGACTAATGGGCTCATCGCTGAACTTATCTACTTTGAGTTCCTGGAAGGCGAAATTGTAGATAGAATCTTTACTGCCTGTGAGCATCCACCAGTTATCGTGGTTAACTCCATACCTGTCTGCGTAATTTTTTAATACGTTTACAGAATCATGCTCCGGATCAACTGAAAAAGAAATAAACTGTACAATAGAACTATCAATCTTCTGACGCAGATCTCCTCCTTTGATAAACGACTGTTGTAGTTTAGCCATATTGGCGGTTAGCTTGGGGCAGATGCTATGACAATGGGTAAAGAAGAAATCCAACACCATTATTTTTCCCGGGCGGTCGTACAAACTAACTTCATCGCCTAGTTGGTTGGTCAAATGAATATTGGCCGTGGTATGCCAGATACTGTCATTAATTTCCTTTCCCTTATCGATTCGGGTGATTACGGTATCGAGTAAATAGCGCCTGGGCATATCCACTGCTTTATCACTTGCCTGCTTTAAAATCAGGTAACAGATAACAGGTAATAGCAGGGCTACCGCCAGACTTAATAATGCTTTTTTATTCATGATAAGTGACTATAAAAAAACCATCGCCATGAAGCGATGGTTTGTATACGAATTGTAAAAAATCTCAGTACGTCTTATTCCACCGTCTTCTTTTCTTCAGGCTTAGCTTCTTTTGTCTCTGTTTTGGTTTCTTCTTTCTTCTCTTCTTTCTTTTCTACTTTAATGGTGCTCTGTTCTTTAAAATGCGGGTCGTAGGTATTTCTAAGGTGTCTGAAAGAGTTACCATCAATCAGGAATGCTGTGATAAACCAGATAAACAAAGCCAAAGGAACCACGATGGTCATGATCAGGTTCTTGATCTCATGTTTCAGGTGCATAAAGTAAGCAACGATATAAAAAGCTTTGGCCAGCATTAAGATGATGATGGCTCCTTTTACTGCTAAACGCAGACTGCTTTCCAATGGCATGCCCATCATCCAGAAACCTAAGGCCAGTTCAACAAGGGTTAGAACACTCAGAATAATGGTTACTTTCCAGATCTCTTTGGTTCCGCCATCTTCATTATGTTCTGCTTCAATTGTATGTGTATGTTCCATAATATGGATTGTATTGAGATAGTTAGTTAAGTAAAATTAAATCAGGTAAAAGCAGGTAAATACAAATACCCATACCAGGTCCACAAAATGCCAGTATAAGCCGGCTTTTTCGATCATGAGGTAATGGCCACGCTTTTCAAATTTATCCGTCAAGGTCATGATCAGCATAATAATATTGATGATCACTCCGGAGAATACGTGAAAACCATGGAAGCCCGTGATGGTGAAGAAGTAATTCGTAAAATTGGTTGAAGAAGCCGTACCATCATGGTTCAGGAAAGGGTTATGTCCCCACCAGGCACCTTCTGCATGTAGGTGATTCCATTCCCAGGCCTGACAGCTAAGAAAGAGGATACCGCCGATGATGGTCAGGATCAGGTTTCTTACCACACCTTTTTTATCCATATTATGCCCGGCATGAACAGCCAAAACCATGGTAACCGAACTGATGATCAGGATGAAAGTCATAACACTCACAAACACCAACGGTGCATGTACCCCTTCCGGAGCAAATGGAAAGCTTCTGAATACTTCATTTGGGTCAGGCCATCCATTGGTAGAAAACCGGATAGTACCGTAGGAGATCAGGAATGCGCCAAAAGTGAAGGCATCACTCATCAGGAAGTACCACATCATCAATTTCCCGTATTCTACGTTGAAAGGGCTTTTTCCGCCGCTCCACATCTTGGTGGGTGTAACCGTTGTTGCTGTTGACATGTTTTACTATAAGATTTCGTTACAAAAATATTGGCTACCGTTCAAAAAAGGTGAATAAAGCCCAACTTTTTCTTAAACTATCCGATCCAGTTATAAAAGATGAATAAATATATCCAAAGTATGTCTACAAAATGCCAGTAAGTACTGATCAATTCAATAGGCAAACTGCTGTAATTCTTTACCCGGCTGGTGGACGCCCGAACAAAAATGACCAATAAAGCGATTATCCCGCCTAGCACATGCGCCATATGCAATCCGGTAATAACCAGCAGAAACGAAGCCGCTGAATTGCTTTTTGGTCCGGTTAAAGCAATATTCCTTGCCTCCAGGTCCATAAATCCTGCATACTGCATCCCAAGAAATAAAAGCCCCAGGAGCATAGTAACCGTAATTAACTGTCTGTACCTTCCCATTTCCCTGGCTTTAAACGCTTTTAATGCCAGGTGAATAGTAATACTGCTGATGATGATTACGCCCGTAGAATACCAGAAAATCCTTGGCAGCGGAAACTCCAGCCAGCTGCTCTGGTTCTTTTTGACAATATAAGCACTGGTAAGCGCCGCAAACATCATAATCAAACTTCCAATAGCCACCCATAGGGTGAATTTCTGAGGATGTATCCTCCTGTCCGGTGTATTCTGCACTGTTGTCATCATCACTTTATATTTTGTCTTTTAATATTATAATTTATACCACACTAATTATTAATTGCTTTCTACCTTATCTTATCCGCCAGCAAAGCCAATAACACAATCGGTAAATAAATATAGCTGCTGAACATAACCCGTCTGGCAGCTTTTGCATTCATTTCTCTGTATAATCGGATACTCTGGAACACCATGAACAGGTTCGCTACTACCAGAATCCACATACTCAGTTGTCCGGATAAACCAAAGTAATAAGGCAATATACCTACTGGTATCATTAATACAGAATACATAATTCCCTGTACCGCTGTAAAACGGGTTGGACCTTTATCCGCAGGTAATAATTTGAAACCTGCTTTGCTATAATCGCCATGCGATACCCAGGCGATAGCCCAGAAATGCGGGAACTGCCAGAGAAACTGTATAGCAAACAATATCCATCCGCCTGCATTGGAAAATACTTTACCGCCGGCTGTTACGGTGGCAAAGGGACTAAACACATTGGTGGCCGCTACCCAGCCGATCAGGCAGGGAAGTGCTCCGGGAAATGCGCCAATCAAAACTGCAATAGAATTGATCTTCTTTAAGGGTGTATAGATATACGCGTATAAAAAAAGACTAAAAGCAGACAGTAAGGAGGCGTTCCAGTTAAACCCGTTATCATCTCCTCTGAAAAACCAACCCATCATAAATACGCCGGTAACACCGGTAATCAGTGCAAACAGGTAAGCTTCCTGCTGACTCATTCTTCCATCGGCTACCGGGCGTTTGGAAGTACGTTTCATGACAGCATCAGTATGTTTTTCTACTGCCTGGTTAATGGCATTGGCACTACCGGTAACCAGCATGCCGGCTACAAATAATACCCCTATCATATACCAATCGTATGATATTATATTCGGTGCCAGTAAATAGCAGATTACACAGGAGAACACAACTGTAAAACTCAGCGTGAATTTAATCAGCTGAAAATAATCCTTCACTTTCGAAGCAATCGAAAAAGAAACAGAAGATGATGTGTTTACTGTACTTGTCATGATAGGTTCCCGATCAAAATGAATGATTCAATTGCTCAGCTCATTTCAATCCTTTTAGCCTCCAAGGTTAAAAACAATGCTCCCGGAATATCGGGAGCATTGATATGGTATTGTATCGAATGAACATGTTAACTGTTCATCCGGCAAAATCAATTAATGATGACTCTCGTCTGCTCCTACCGGTGTGGTTTGAGGAATAAAATCAACTCCATCCTTGCCGTAATCATACGCCCAACGGTGTACTTCCGGAATTTCTCCAGGCCAGTTACCATGTCCCGGACGCAATGGGGTAGTCCACTCAAGCGTATTTGACTGCCATGGATTTAATGAAGTCATTTTTCTTCCTTTGAAAATAGAATAGAAGAAATTGAACAGGAACAGTAATTGTGCGGCAAATACAATCATGGCTACTGTACTGATGAAACGATTCAGTTCTGCAAACTGTTTAAAGCTTTCCCAAATACTATAATCATAATATCTGCGCGGCATACCTGCCAAACCTTCGTAGTGCATAGGCCAGAATATCATATAGGCACCTGCGATGGTTACCCAGAAGTGAATATATCCCACTGTATTGTTGAGATAGCGGCCATACATTTTAGGGAACCAATGATAGATACCCGCAAACATACCAAACATAGACGCCACACCCATTACTATGTGAAAGTGAGCAATTACAAAATACGTATCGTGCAGGTGAATATCCAGTGCGGAGTTACCCAGCCAGATACCCGTTAAACCACCTGAAATAAATAAACTCACAAAACCAATCGCGAACATCATACCCGGAGTAAAACGGATATTCCCTCTCCAAAGTGTGGTTAACCAGTTAAATACCTTGATAGCCGATGGAACGGCAATCAATAAGGTTAACAGTACGAATACCGATCCCAATAATGGGTTCAATCCGGTTACAAACATATGGTGCGCCCAAACCAGGAAGGCCAGTACTGCAATCGCAAACAATGAGCCGATCATGGCCATATATCCGAAAATAGGTTTGCGTGAATTAACTGAGAGAATTTCTGATACCATACCCATGGCTGGTAACAAAATGATATATACTTCGGGGTGACCGAGGAACCAGAATAAGTGTTGATAAAGAATGGCACTTCCGCCTTCATTAGGCAAAGCACCTACTCCATTCACGAAAATATCAGAGAGGTAGAAACTGGTGCCAAAATTTCTATCAAATATCAACAGAATAAATCCGGAAAATAATACCGGGAATGATAATACACCTAATACAGCGGTAAAGAACAATGCCCAGATAGTTAATGGTAAACGGGTCATGCTCATCCCTTTTGTACGCATGTTCAGTATCGTAGCAATATAATTCAAACCACCTAACAGAGAAGATACCACGAACAATGCCATCGATACGATCCACAAATCCATTCCTGTTTGAGAACCTGGTGAAGCATCACCCAAAGCACTTAACGGAGGATAGGCAGTCCAACCACCACTAAACGGTCCGGTTTGAACAAAAATAGAGGAGAGCATTACCACACTGGCTGCGAAAAAGAACCAGTAGCTAAGCATATTCATAAAAGGAGATGCCATATCACGGGCACCTACCTGTAATGGAATTAAGAAATTGGCGAATGTTCCGCTTAACCCGGCAGTCAATACAAAGAATACCAGAACGGTTCCGTGCGTAGTTACCAATGCATAATACGCTTCAGGGGTAATATGACCACCTTTTGCCCATTTACCCAGGATAGTTTCGAGCCAGGGGAAACTGGCATCGGGATAACCCAGTTGCAAACGAAACAATACACTCATCAAACCACCCAATACAGCCCAGAACATTCCTGTAATCAGGAACTGTTTAGCGATCATTTTATGATCCTGGCTGAATACGTACTTGGTGATAAAGGTTTCATGATGATGATGGTGTTCACCATGCTCTTCATGTGCCCCGATTTCAACAGGTGAGTGGATAACCGCTTCGTTACTCATACTTTGATTCTTTAAATAGTTCTCTATTCTTTAAATAACAACTTTGCTTGGGCAAGGTTGTTGTTTGTTTTACATTTTTGCTATTGTTTTTCCGGCTGTTTCAACAGGAGCAACGGCCAGTTTCACGCTGTCTTTCTTATTGGATGGATCTTTATCTGGAAAAGCCATCAAGTATTGTGGTTTTTGTTTGGCCATCCAAAGATCAAATTCTTCCTGGTCAACCACATCAATTACTCCTCTCATAGAATAGTGCCCGTTACCACACATCTGGTCACAACTGATTTCGTATACAAAATCAGGGTTATGGGTCAGCTCCTTCATTTCCTTAGTCGTATACTTAGGCGTAAACCACATAGTAGTTGGAATACCGGGAACCGCATCCATCTTCAATCTGAACTGAGATAAACCTACATCATGAATCACATCTCTTGAACCGATGATCAATTTTACGGGTTTGCCTTTAATCAGGATCAGTTTGTCGAATACCACATCATCATGACTCAACTGATCATCCCATATAATACCCAGCGGGTTATTATTGGCGTCATCAATATTTCTGAAATATTTTTTCCCCAGGGCACCATCCTTACCGGGGTAACGGAAGATCCAGTTGAATTGTTTTCCGGTAACTTCCACTACCATGGCATCTTTGGGAGGCTCACCAGTAAACAGGAACCAGTTACGCAAACCAATTACCACCAATACCGTTAAAACGATAGCCGGAACAATGGTCCATAACACTTCGAGTTTATTATTATGCGGGAAATAGAAAACTTTTCGTTGCTCCTTTTCCTGATAGCGATACGCGAACCAGAATAAAATGATCTGCGTTGCCAGAAAAACACTACCGGTAACGGCAATGGTGATCCATAACATGGAGTCAACCCTTGCACCTTCCACACTTGCCGAATCAACAGACAGCAATGTTTTACCCAGATAAAGGTTATTGCAATACCAAACGCCGAACAATCCGAGTACCAGAAATACCACCATCAGGAACCCGTTGATCTTATTGTTTTGCTTACGGCTTACATCCTCCCCTTTCAGCACTGAAACATATTCACTTGCCTTGGCGATCTGAATGATCACGATGTAAATCAGTGCAATGACTGCTACGGTTAAAAAAATTGCCATATTATGTTCTATTATTACTTAGTCTAACAATTATTCTTCAATAAAGATTATACCTGGTGTATAATACTTTCTTTCAGGAACGGATGGTATTTAACAATCAGCGGCTTACTGGCCAGTGAACGTCCCACAAATAAGATCATCAATCCTACAAACAGGCTGAGAATTCCAAAATCCAACCATCCCAGTGTAACTGTTTCTTTGGAAAGACTTCCCATTACCATCTGGTAAAAATCCAGCCAGTGCCCGAACAAAATCAGAACCGCCATAAAAGTTACCAATGTATAATTTCTTTTGGCTGAACGTTTCATCAGTATCAACAATGGACAGATAAAGTTGATGATCAGGTTCAGGAAGAAAATGCCTTTATACGGCCCCTGTACCCTGTGTTTGAAATAAACCGTTTCTTCCGGAATATTTGCGTACCAGATCAACATGTATTGTGAGAACCATAGATAGGTCCAGAAAATCGAGAAGGCAAACATGAATTTACCAATATCATGCAGGTGATCCTGTGTAGTTAACTCCAGATACCCTTTGTTCTTCATATAAATCACCCATAAGGCGATCAGTGACATACCTGATACAAAAGAACTGGCAAAAGTATACCAGCTATACATGGTAGAATACCAGTGTGCATCAATACTCATCATCCATAACCAGGGAATGGTAGAACCCACGGTTAAGGCAAACCAAACTGTAAAGAAAGCTGCACGAACGGTATTTCTTAAAATGAATTTAGCTCCTGATTCATTATCCATGGGCGCTTCATCCGCTTCGCGGCTGATCTGGCGCATTCTCCAACCTAAAATACTCCACAGACCGATGGCGAGGGTTGTCCAGATAATAAAGAATTTAGGATTCAGAAAGCCGGATTTACCTAACAGGATCGGGTCCTTGGCAACAGCTTCTGTATCTAACCAATGATAAATAAAATGTTTATCGCTAACTACTATATAAATCAATACCACAAAAGTAATAGAGCCAAAAATAGGTACCATGGTAGAGATCGCTTCCGGAATACGGCGGAAGGACTGCTGCCAGCCACCCATGGCCAATGTGGTTACACAAATAAAGAACATGCTGGCATTACATACCAGGGTCCAGAAAATCGTATTATACATAAGGGTACCCCAGAAATGAGCCTGTTCATGCTCATCTGTACTGAATCCTTTTGTTACCAACCCGATCACCAGTGCCACTAAACCCACACCGATCAATGCCAGTGACCAGGTTTTCATCTTTCCGGGAATCTCAAATTGCTCTCTGATAGATGCCATCGTTAATCTTTTATATCAGTTATAATTTTTCCTTCCTTTTATGGAGGAGGAAAATGGGTTATTTATTTTTTTGCTTCTGCGGCCGGAGCTTTCGCTTTTGCTTCTGCCTGTTTATTCTTAATATACCGGATCACCATCCAGCGCTGTTTACGACTCAATTGTGATGCATAAGAACCCATCAGGTTTTTGCCGTATTCAACAGAATAGAACATTTGGCCTTCTGGCATTGCCTCATATTTGGCATCACCTACCAGACTGGCCGGTTTTGCAGGATAAGGGCCCGTTCCGTCTTTATACAAAGGACCATTACCATTCAGTTTTGGTCCATGGCAAATACCGCAATTCACCAGGTATAATCTTTCCGCTTCTTCTCCATCTTTTGCAGACAAAGAATCAATTGGACTTTTCACCAGTTTAGCAGCTGTGTAATGGCTGGTATCCCCAGGCGCATCCTTTGCAATATGGAAAGGCATTTCTTCCTCACGGGAAATGGTGCCGGCCACAGGCATATTATTGTAATTAATGCCTTTCTCAGCCAGATTGCTGTGATCGGCATAGGTTTCGTAGGCGCGACTGTAAGCCATATCCGGCATATATACAGTACCTGGGCTACGCTTTACATCGCTACAGCTGATTACAAAGGCTGTGGCAAACAAAACAGTTATGATTGATAATTTCTTCATCTTACTCTTGTTCTAAATATTAAGCGGCAACGGTTTGCTTGTTTTCAAAAGGCAGTTCATCCTGATCATAACGACCCAGCCACCATCCGGCTTCTGCTATCTGTACATCTGTTTCAATGGCCCCGTTATTTGACAGGAATGATTTCAGGTCATCCACATTTGTTTTTTCTGTGCATTCTATCACCATCACAAACAGATCATCAGTTGCTCTTGCATGAAAATGATGTTTCTTCACAAAAGGTGCGATCTGGCAGAGATAGCAAAAAGTAAGTACCATACCTACAGCAGCAAACAATACCGTTAACTCGAAAGTAATCGGTATCCAGGCCGGAAGTGCGAAATGCGGCTTACCACCAAAATTCAATGGCCAGTCTTTCGCCAGAATCCAACTAATACAACCCAAGGCAGTGGAAGTTCCTGTAATACCGTAGATAAAACCGGCTGTATGCAGACTGGTTTCTCTCAGGCCCATAGCATGATCTAACCCATGCACCGCAAAGGGTGTATACACGTCATGAATTTTATAACCTGCACTGCGAACTTTTTTCACGGCAGGAAATAAAACAGCTTCATCATCAAAACAGCCAACTACGAATTTCTTTTTTGCCATATTTTGAGCATTTGGCTTGGGGCTTTTAGCGGTTGGCTATTGGCCTTTGGCTTTTAATATTTCAGGATTGTTTTGCAATCCGTTTTACTAATTGTCAACCTATTCAAACCACTACTTCTTCAAAGAAGCAGCATTTCTTAATTAATGAGCATGTGCCTGTTCGTGAACAAAAGTTTCCAGACTCTCGGCCTCAATATGTCCCATATTATCTTTAAAGCTTTCTCCTGATGTTTTCAATACATACTTAATCTCTGCTACCGCTATTACCGGGAAGTATTTCGCAAACAGGAAGAAACAGGTAAAGAACAATCCAAAAGTACCGGCATAGAAACCGATCTCCCAAATGGAAGGACTGTAGTAAACAGACCAGCTGGATGGAAGATAATCACGGTATAATGAGGTAACGATGATCACAAAACGCTCAAACCACATACCTATGTTTACGATGATACTCATGAAGAAAGTAACAAATAAGTTTCTTCTCATTTTGCGGAACCAGAAGATCTGCGGGCTCAATACGTTACAAGCCATCATACCCCAGTAGCTCCATCCATAAGGACTGAACAGGTAAGCACGGCTATACCAGAAAGTATATCCTTCATATTTGTTCTGGCTATACCAACCCATGAACAGTTCTGTTAAATAGGCGATACCTACAATAGATCCTGTTAATACAATTACTTTATTCATTGCCTCAATGTGTCCCATGGTAATATAATCTTCCATTTCAAACACTTTGCGGATAATCACCATCAGGGTTTGCACCATGGCAAAACCTGAGAAGATGGCACCGGCAACGAAATAAGGAGGGAAGATCGTAGTATGCCAACCCGGAACAACCGATGTGGCGAAGTCAAAGGATACGATTGTGTGTACTGATAATACGAGTGGTGTACTTAAACCGGCCAGAACCAGAGAAAGACTCTCATGTCTCTGCCAGTGTTTGGTGGAACCCGACCAGCCAAAAGAGGCGATACCGTATAAACGTTTGCGCAGTTTGGTAAAAGCCCTGTCACGTACAGTAGCCAGATCAGGTAATAAACCGCTATACCAGAATAAAAGAGATACAGTAAAATACGTAGAGATCGCAAATACATCCCATAACAATGGCGAGTTAAAATTCACCCATAATGGGCCTCTTGTATTTGGATAAGGCAATACAAAGAAAGCCATCCATACTCGACCCATATGCCAGATAGGAAACTGACCCGCACACATCACCGCAAAGATGGTCATGGCTTCTGCCGCACGATTCACACCCGTTCTCCATCCCTGGCGGAACAGCAACAGGATAGCAGAGATCAAGGTTCCGGCGTGACCAATACCTACCCACCATACGAAGTTGGTGATATCCCAACCCCATCCGATGGTTTTGTTCAGGTTCCACTGACCAATACCATAAGTTACATCCCGGTAAATGGAATAGATACCAAAACACAATAAGGCCACGGCGATATAAAAACCAATATACCATAAACGGCTTGGTTTGGCTTCTATCGGGCGAATGATATCTTCTGTTACCTGGTGGTAGGTTTTATTACCACTCACCAATGGTTCCCTGAGCTGTGATTCGTACTTTAAATGCATCTGGTCTTGGTATTTGGCTGGCCCAATCTTTTACAAATGGACCAAGTTTTTATTATTTCAGCTTTTGTTCTTTTTTCAACTTCGTTGTGTCACTCACTTCAACGCCTTATCCGCTAATCAGCCATTAGGCTTTTTCTTCTTCCAAATTTCTCACTTTCGCCATATAAGTCACATTTGGCAATACGTGCAATTGTTCCAATACATAGAACTGACGATTTGGATTTTCTTTACGCGTTTTGGTGATAGAACTATTCTTATCATTCGCATTTCCAAAATTGATGGCGTTGGTAGGACAAGCCTGCTGGCAAGCCACTTTAATATCGCTGTCAACCATCGGACGGCTATCTCTTTTCGCTTTCAGTTTGCTTTCCTGTAAACGTTGTACACAGAATGAACATTTCTCAATAACCCCACGTGAACGAACCGTAACATCCGGGTTTAGCACCATACGGGTAAGATCATCATTCATATCCAGTACCACATCGTTTACAATGCCTTTCTGGTTATCAGGGAAGCTATCAGCACCTGAGTAATCAGCCCAGTTAAAACGACGTACTTTATACGGACAGTTATTGGCGCAATACCTGGTACCAATACAACGGTTATAAGTCATCTGGTTTAATCCTTCGCTGCTATGGTTGGTAGCTGCAACGGGACAAACGTTTTCACAAGGTGCATTGTCACAATGCTGACACATCATCGGTTGAAAAACCACATTCGGGTTATCCATATCACCACTGAAATAGCGGTCAATTCGTAACCAATGCATTTCATGTCCGCGTAAAACTTCCGGTTTACCAACAACAGACACATTATTTTCAGCATTACAAGCTACCACACAGGCACCGCAACCGGTACAGGTGTTCAGGTCAACGCTCATGCCCCATTTGATGCCTGGTCTGTCATAAACAGGATAGATGGTACCCTGTCCTTCAAATTTTTCCAATCCACCCCAGGGTTTCAATTCTTTTTCACGATCGTCACGAATACCGGTAGGCTCTTTTTTATATTCAGCAAGAGTAAGCTCTTTCATTACCTCTGTACGAACACCTTGTTTGGTATCGTAACGGCTATGTGTTTGTGTTAAGGCAACAGGGTAAGTATCGCCTGTAGATACTATGGTAACATCTGCCTGTGTAAAGCTTACAGAAGAACCACTGATAGATGCAAAAGGGAATGCATTTTTACCGGTACCTACCACCGCTTTTCCTAATTTCTCACTGCGACCATATCCAATAGCGATCGCAATGGTATCAGGCTGTGTTCCCGGAATGATCAAAGCAGGTAATTCAACGCTTTTACCGTTAACGGTAACTTTCACCACTTTTTTAGGTGGATTTACTTCGTATGAATCGGCCTGACCATTATTATTCAAATCAATATCCAGCAAGGTTCTTGCCAATGCAGGAGATACAATTACATAGTTATCCCAGGTAGCGCGGGTTACCGGATCGGGTAATTCCTGCAGCCATGGGTTTGAAGCACCCTGACCGGCTCCGATACCTATTTTTTCATACAATACCAGTTCAATCTTTCCGCCTTTTTTAGCTGAGCCCAATGCAGTAACAGCCCCTGCAACAGAACTGCTGTTAAAAGAAGCTCCGGTTAATCCGGCAACAGAAGATGGGTTGATTACACCATCCTGTAATGCTTTATCCCAACCGGTTTCTCCTCCTACTTTCGCACTCCAGTAAGATTTTAAAGAAGCGAGATAATCGCTGGAAGAACCACTCCATTTCAGCAGGCTATCCTGCCATTGGCGTGTTTTAAATAAAGGATAAATAGTAGGTTGCTGGAAAGAGAAATAACCGGCTTTTGGCTCGGCATCGCCCCAACTTTCCAGGTAATGGTGATCAGGAATTACAAATTTGCAAAGCTCAGCCGTTTCATCCAGTTTAGAACTGAAGGAAACCGTGGTTTTTACTTTTTTCAGTCCGGCTTTTACTTTATCCGCATCAAACCAGGTATATACCGGGTTAGCACCATGAATTAATAATGTATTTACCGACCCTGCATTCAGTTCTTCAACGAGTTTGGCAAAATCTGCATCAATACCCTGACGGTAATTAACGGTAGCAGACCAGTCGATGGTTTTACCCCCTGCTCCTACTGCTTCGTTAATTGCATTTACCAGTATCTGCACATTTACATCATTACTACCTGAAACTACGAGAGCAGCGCCTTTACTGGCTAATAATGCTTTCGCTGTTTTTTCGATCCCGGATTTCAGTTTTGCATCGGCAATCCCTGAAATTTCCTGACCGTTTACGGCATGGTATAATGCAAGCACCACCGCAGCTGTTTCAGATGGGCGGTGTAAATATTTTTCGTCGGCATTAGATCCTGTTAAGCTGGCCACACTTTCAAAATGAATGTGTTTGCTCATTTCAGGATTCTTTTCATCTAATTTTTTACCGGTAGCATATTGTTTGGCAAATTCGATCGGGGTTAACCAGGTTCCGAGGAAATCGGCACCCAGGCTTACAATCGTTTTTGCGTTTTCGAAATGATACGATGGAATGGCCTTTTTACCATAAGTGGCTTCATTAGCCAGTAATAAGCCGGTATAAGAAACCGCATCATAAGTTACATGGCGGCTGCCTGGAAATTTAGCAATCAGTTGGTTGATGGCTTCCTTAGTAGTTGGAGATGTAATGGTACTGGTTAGGATAACCACCGGACCGGAAATAGCAGCTGCAACGGCTTTATCGATGGCTTCGAAAGTAGCTTCATTGCCATCAATGGTTGGGAAACGTAAACGGGCAGTATCATATAAATCTAATACGGAAGCCTGAACACGGGCAGAAGTACCGCCTTTGGTAAGGGGACTAAGATCATTTCCTTCAATCTTAATGGGGCGACCATCGCGAACTTTGGCCAGAACGCTTACGGTATCACCATCCTGTACATACGTGGTTGCATAATATTTTGAAATACCCGGAACAACATCTTCAGGTTTATTAGCAAAAGGGATGGCCTTTTTAACGGGTATTTCGCAACTGGCTGCAACGGCTGCTGCGGCAGTACTAAAACCCAAATATTTCAGGAAATCTCTTCTTGGCGCTTTGGCTTCTAAAAAGCTGCTACCCTCTTCGGCTACAAAAGGAAGTTCTTCTTTGAACTCGTCTTTTACATCTTTATTATAAGCTTCAGACTGATTCAGCTCTCCAAAACTTTGCCAGTGCTTTTTTTGATCCATATACTAATTTGAAAATTTGTTAATTTGAAAATTTGAAAATGGTCTGACAAAGGATCCATTCGCTATTCTCAATTCTCCGAATTCATTTAGACTGTTTACTTATTCCCTATTGAAACCTTGATTCACCGAAAATCTGAAAATTTTCATTTTCAAATTTTCAAATTCTCAAATCAATTAATAGTGACATTTCTGACACTCTGTACCGCCAATCTTCGCTACTGTAATTCCTTTTGTGCTGTCTAATTTTCCGCTCTTCAGATCCTGGTGGTATTTTTCATAAATACTGTAAAATCCATTTTCTTTAAACTGCACTTTGGTTTCGCGGTGACAGTTAATACACCAGCCCATGCTCAGGTCGGCAAATTGTTTTACTTCATCCATTTTCTGGATCTCACCATGACAGGTTTGACAAGCCACCTGGCCTGCTTTTACGTGTTGTGAGTGGTTAAAATAAACGTGATCGGGTAAGTTGTGGATACGGGTCCATTCGATAGGTGTTGCTTTGGTAGCATCCCATGGTTTCCCTTCTTCAAAACCCGCGTATTTGTATAATTTTTTAATTTCTGCTGTACCATTCACTTCATCTCCTTCTTCAGTATATATCTTATCGCCTTTGTATTCATTAATGGCCATATGACAGTTCATACAGATATTCACTGCAGGGATGGTTGCCTGTTTGCCCTGGTAAACACCAATATGGCAATACTGACAATTGATTTGGTTAATGCCGGCATGTACTTTATGTGAGTAGTAAATGGGTTGTTGTGGCTGGTAATCCTTGCTGCGACCCAGGCCCATAGCACCTTTGGAAGTCAGGTATCCGCCTACAATAAAGAGAATTACTGTAACAAAAGCGATATAGCTTTTGTTTCTCCAGAAAGGAACAGGTTCAATAGCAGGCAGGCCATCTTTTTCATCTGCCAATTTTTTCAGGTTGGCATTTACCTGTAATAAGGTAAGGGCAACAACTGCGAGAATCAGGGTCAGAATCCCGAATAAAAGGGTATTATCACTTTCAGCACCTTTTGCTTCAGCAGGATTGCCCCCGGCAGCTGGGGTAGCACCAGGAGCTGGAACAGTCTTAATATACCCAAGGATGGCATCTATTTCCTTATCTGTGATATTAGGAAACTGGGTCATCGCTATTTTATTGTTTTCTACAAACAAATCATTGGCGTATTTATCGCCTGATTTCAGAACGGCAGCATTGTTCTTGATCCATGCATGCAGTTTGGCCTTATCAGGCCAACGATCTTCCACGCCAGCCAAAGCCGGACCGGTTAGTTTTTTATTAACAGCATGACAAGCAGCACAGTTAGCCTGGAAAAGCGCTTTTCCGTCTTGTGCATTTGCTGTATTACCCAGAGAAAGACCCAGGAAAAGAATGGTACCGGTAATGCTGGTTTTGGCGAAACGTCTAAAAGATATCATATTCACAAACTGTGGTTCTTGGTGTGGAAAAATATCCGTGAACGGCTGCAAAAATATGACAGGAACCTGACAAAAACTAAACCTTGAAAAAATTTTTTTATCCTTATCTGGCTTGAGTTTCAGCCGATTGGCCTGTGGATAAATCAAATAGTGTCATGGTTTTGGTTTGGAATTTGGGCTTTTTAGAGTTTGGCCGTTTGGGGATTGGCTGTTGGCAGTTAGCACTTGGCTTTGGGCTAATGGCTTTGATCATTTTAATTTTCAGAATTAGCAATAGGGTATGAAAATAAGCCAATGGCCAACAGCCAATAGCCAAAGTCTTAAAAGCCAACAGCCAACTGCCTTATAATTCCAGATTTTTATCCCATTTTTGACCCATGTTCCAAAAATTACAGCAGAAATGGGGGGTTAGTCATCGCCAGTTCTGGATCATTTTCATTGTTTTTGGCCTTACAGGCACCACTACGGCCATACTTACCCGTTATGTAACTGCCTGGCTGGGTATGGATGCTTCCAGTTTTTGGGTATGGAAACTACTTGTCAGGTTGGGAATGCTGGTTTTTGGATACCAATTCATTTTATTGGGCTATGGGGCTTTGCTGGGTCAATGGGCATTTTTCTGGAAATACGAAGCGCTTTTATTAAGAAAGTTGGGTTTTTTAAGTCAACAGACAATGGCCAATCGCCAATCGCCAACAGCCAATCACCAACATCCAAAACCCAAAACCCAACTGGCCATTTTCGCCTCGGGTGCCGGTTCAAATGCGCAGAAAATTATTGAACATTTCAAAAATCATCCTTCTGTAAGGGTTGCCCTGGTGGTTTGCAACAAGCCGGGGGCGGGGGTTTTGCAGATTGCGTCGGAGAATGGGATTCCTTATTTATTGATTGAGAAAGAGCGGTTTTTCAGGGGGGATACTTATTTACCGGTACTGAAAGAATATGGTATCAATTTTATTGTGCTGGCGGGGTTTTTATGGAAAGTTCCTGCTGCTTTGATTGAAGCTTATCCGCAAAAAATACTGAATATTCATCCTGCCTTATTACCCAAATATGGGGGAAAGGGTATGTATGGGATGCATGTGCATGAAGCAGTAATTGCGGCTGGCGAAAAGCAAAGCGGGATTACCATCCATTATGTAAATGAACATTTTGATGAGGGGGCACCTGTTTTTCAGGCTGTCTGTACCATTGACGAAAAGGATACACCTGAAACCCTGGCGCAGAAAATACATCTATTGGAACATGCCCATTTCCCGATTGAGATTGAAAAAATTGTTTCCTGAATGCTGCTTTCATTAGCCAAATAAATTTTGTCGTCTTTCTTTTGTTTTGGAACTTACTCATCCCAAATAACCCCATATGAGAAAAATCATCGGATTACTGCTGATTGCATCATTTTGCATTAGCAGCCAATATGCGCAAACCGGTAAAGGACCTGTGTTGGTAGCAGGCAGTCCTGAAAAAACCCATTTTTCTGCTGCGCGGTTACAACGTATTGATAAACTGATTCAGCAGTATATTGACAGTAACTGGATTGCCGGGGCTATTGCCATCGTGGCCCAGAACGGGAATATCGTTTACCATAAAGCCATCGGGTATGATGATAAAGAAAAGAATAAGCCCTTACAGAAAGATGCCATCTTCCGGATTGCTTCTCAAACAAAAGCCATCACCAGTGTTGGCGTAATGATCCTATACGAGCAGGGTAAATTTTTATTGGATGACCCTATCTCCAAATACATCCCTCAATTTAAGAAACCAGTGGTGTTGGATAAATTTAATAAAGCAGATTCCAGCTATACCACCATTCCAGCCAAAAGAGAAATAACCATTCGTGACCTGTTAACCCATACTTCGGGAATTGGCTATGCACAGATAGGCAGTGAAACCATGAATGCCATTTATTATAAAGCCGGTGTGGTTGGCGGCATTGGTTTGAAAGGAGGATTGCTGGCCGATAATATCAAAAAACTGGCTACCCTTCCATTGGTACACCAGCCCGGGGAAAGATTTACCTATGGTTTGAATACGGATGTGTTGGGATACCTGATTGAGGTGGTGAGCGGACAAAGCTTCGACCAGTTTTTGCGTAAAAATATCTTTGAACCAATTGGTATGAAGGATACTTATTTCTATATCCCAAAAGAAAAACAAAGTCGTTTAGCCATGTTGCATTCTGATGATGATACCAAACATGTATCAAATACGCCAGAAGTAATTTCTGTAAACGGAACTTTTTACCGCGATTATCCTAATCTGGATGGAGGCAGTTTCTATTCGGGTGGTGGTGGATTGGTATCTACTGCTTATGATTATGCTGTTTTTATGCAGATGATGCTCAACAAAGGGGAATATAATGGGAAAAGAATATTGAGTCCGCATTCAGTAACTATGATGACCACCAATCAATTACCCGAATCGCTGCAAATTCCATTTGGACTTGGGTTTCAGATTGTAACCGAAAATGCTGCTGCCAAGAGTATTGCCTCACCGGGCAGTTTTAGCTGGGGTGGTATGTTTGCATCCTCTTATTGGATAGATCCCAAAGAAAAAATAGTGGCACAGTTTGTATTGCAGCAATATCCGTTTAGTCATGGAGATATTGCGGAGAAATTTAAAGTGGCTGTTTATCAGGCCCTGGAATAACTCACGCCGACTTTGCTGCGCTGGTCACCCCTCTCTACGAATAGAGAGGGGTAGAAGCAATTTTATTTATGTTTATGTGAATTCTTTCCTTTGTTATCGCAGGTATTCATTCCTACTATTGTATATAACGGACAGAAGCTGATCATTGATGTTGCCAGGAATATGGCTCCCAATACTACCAGAACAATACCCAATGTGCCAGTTACCATTTGGGTAAAATAGAGTACCCCAAAAAGAATTGCTGCCAGAACGCGGAGGGCGCGGTCCAGGTTTCCCATGTTTTTTTTCATACTTGTCGTTTTATTTTTTGGTAATCCCCAGTGCCACCAATGTGATCAGGAAAGCAATCATTGCGCAGATCAGACAGACAAGCACCAGTTTTTGCAATTTACCCCTTTTATTCATGTATCAAATCTAGGGATTGCGGGGGTTATTTTTTTATGATGTTGGTCAGGCAGGACGGGTTTTATTTGTATTTGCGTCGTATTTGCTTCGTGTTTGCTTCGGTTGTAACCGAACAACTATCGAAGGTTCTTCGGTTATAATCGAAGCGGCTTCGGTTGCAACCGAAGGAAATAAGAAGCAAGTACGAGTCGAATACGAAGGAAATAAGGAGAATGCTCATTTTTTGCAATGCGAAGAACGGTGAGGCATACAAGAGGGGCACACCAAGGCACAAGGGGGGGATACCAAAATGAGGGGATTTATTCGGAAAGGGAAACCAAAAAAAGCCTTATCCTGGCATTCTGGATATGTATTTTTCGATTTCTTTTACCTGGTCCAGTACCTGTTTGGTTTTGGGCTTACAGGCTTTGGCTCTTCGGTAGAAGTCTTTGGCTGCTTTGAATTCGCGTTTATTCATGAAGATCTGGCACATACTCAGATAAGCAACGGCTTCGCTTTCTTTATCAGGAATTCCGGCACGGATGGCTGCGCGGATATAGTTTTCTCCCTGTTTCAGATCGCCACGCTGCATGGCCATCATGCCCAATTGTAATTTATTTGCCCCTTCAGCTTCCGGCATGGGTGAACCCAGTTCGGAGCTTTTTTTCAGGTGCATTTCTGCAGAGGTAAAATCCTGTTTCATCATGGCCAGGTTGCCCTTGATCGTATAATAGGTAGAACGAACGGGTTTATATAAAAGTCCGGGATACCAGATAGTAGCCAGGATCCTTTCCACTTCTTCAATATTTCCCGCTTCCATAGGCTCCTGGATCAATCGCATAGGTCCGATAAAAAAATGGCTGGCCAATGCTATCACCCCAATAAAATACAAAACAAAAGAAGGCCAGAATCCGCTGGTTACATTAATGGTAACCGCCAGTGCAATAGACAATAATCCTAACCAGAACCGGTATTTGATTAATATATTATAAAATTTCATAGATGCTTTATTCGGAGGGCAAATATAAGAGGTAAAGGGGGAACAAGTATGGTTAAATGGTTATATTGCGAAATGGTTGAATTGTTTGATGGTGTCAGCTTACTTAATAAGTCTGACTATTCGGTTTTACATACCAATAACCCTGTAACAATTCAGCCATTCGGCAATTAATTACCTTAAAATTTCGCATCATTCACTTCCAGCCAATACCCATCCGGATCGGTGATCCAGATTTGTTTTACGCCATCTACCCGGGTGGTGATTACGCCGAGGGTACCGACTGCGTTATACCAGTTCATTTGTTTGATTTTTAGTTTCTGTACAAAAGCTTCTACTGAGGGTACACTAAAACAGATATGGTTATTTTGGTAATATTCTTTGGGTTTGTCGGCACCCTGTATTACGTGCATGGCCACACCGGGGGCAATAGAGAACCAGATATGTTTTCCATCATGAAAAGGCTCGGGAATGGTATCTAGCTGGAAGAAATCTTTGTAAAAAGTACCCGTTTTCTGTGCATCCACCACATAAATGGCCACATGGTTGAGTTGTGCCTTAGGTTTTGTTTGGGCGAATGATTGCGTTGCAAGTAAAAAAAACAACAAACAGGCAAACCCTGTCAAATATTTTCTCATAAGGCAAATTTAGGCTGAATGTACGTAAGAAAACTATTGAAGCGGGAATGAGAGAATCTATTATTTTTGCAGGCCTTGGAAGGTTTGGCTTTTGGCTTTTGGTGTTTGGCTAACTCAACCCCAAACTTTTAACACCAAACCCCAAACTTACTCGGTCCCGTAGTTCAATGGATAGAATAGAAGTTTCCTAAACTTTAGATACAAGTTCGATTCTTGTCGGGACCACTAGATTCAATAAAAAACATGGCTACCAGGTTTTTTGTTTTGTGGATTATTTACATAACAAAGTGGGGTGCTGATTGGACATCTAGTTATTTCAAAATCCACTATAATTTCTATAACCCCCATACCATCTTGTGTTTTTATAAAAAACAATGGTTCTATTCACATCGTAATCCTTGGTGTGAAGAATTCCAGATAATACTAAACATGCGGTATCAAGAACTTTAATAGACATAGTATCAGGTAAATACTTTACGCTTTTCGATAAAATAATTGATTTATTAACTATACTACAATTTACAGTATCATAAAAGGGACTTGTGTAGCTATAACTTACAAAAGATTGTGATGGAAAAGTTATATTAAAATAGTTGCTATTTGCAAAACTAAAATCATACTCACGGTTTAAGTACAGTTTCCCATTATTATCAATTTTAGCGGTTTCGTTTCCGCTTGAAATTATGACCATAATATAGTTCTTATAGATAAAAGAGCCTGAATCAGTTTGTATTTGATACTTCGCATTATCGTGATATTCTGTAAAAACCCAATTGCAGTTATAAATAGAATCAGATAAACCAGGAGATACTTTTTCAGATCCAGAAGAACTATTGCTGGAAGAATTATTATTAGAAGAACCATTGTTTATTTCTTTCTGGCAGCCTATTGACAGAAATATAATCAGAATGAAATTTAATGTATAATATTTCATAACAATTAGGTCCTTATTTATTATAAAAAAGTCGGCATTTTTAATAAAATTTTACATACTACTTAGCCTCTAATATTTCCATCAGTTGTAAAGGAACTAAACCAGTTTTCAAAACCTTATATGAACTATCAAGCAAAATACTAAATGGGAGACCCAATTTGTCTATTAAATATTCTTTAGCAACTATGTCTTCAAATCCTTTAAGAGCTGAAACATTAATCCATGGTAGCTTATCATTTTGAACTGCTTTAATCCATTCAGGTTTACTAATATCAACAGAAACACCAACAATTTCTAATTTAGTTGAACTATATTTCGAATAGATTTTTACTAATTCTGGGTTTTGGGATCTACACGGAACGCAGCTACTAGACCAAAAGTGAATTAAAATAAATGGCTTTTTAACTGAATATAGTTCAAATGAATTTCCCTTAATATTTTTTATCTTGAAATTTTCAACCACTTTTCCTATTTCTAATACTCCCGATTTTTTTACTTCTATCTCATCTACTAGAAATTCTTTTTCTGAATAATTAGGGTTATTCTTCATTAAATTAAGCAACCTAGTTTTCTCTTGAAGAGGAATGCTAAACATCCTTGTAAGAAAAGGTGACAGAAAGGAGTTGGAGTTTTTTTCAACAAAATCTACAATAATAGGAGAGAGTTGAAGCATTACAGAATCATTTGGATTAAGTTCCTTTATTTGATATTTATTACTTAGCCTATCCCGAGTTTTATATATATATTGAAAGGTATTTGTTTCAAAATGCCCTTGTATAGAATCAATATTTAGATAGAATTTGCTAAATTGTTTGCCATTATTAAAGAATACATCTTCTTTTATTAAAATATTTACATCACCACTATTTACCCATATAGGTGTAAAATAGGAATTTTCAGTACTTAACATAATCATCCCGGGGTTTTTCAATTTGCCAATATATGTAAATGAGTTGTTCTCATTTAGCAGAATCGAATCTCGAAACTTAGTGCTCGATCCTACAATAAATATTTTATGAGATTTAGTTGCATTAGTCAATTTTCCCATTAACTTAAATGTAGTCTCCTGACAGTAGGAAATGTAGGTTACCAATACAAGAATGATTAGCAAATATTTTCGCATAGTAGAAGTTTTTGGTTATGCCATTCTGATCTAAATTAAATGTAACAATCTTATAATAAATGGCATCGGTAGAAATGCTAAACTTATTATAAACCGTCCCCTTGGCCGTCCCCAATAATGCTGAAATTTCCATAAGCATATGAATGTCAATCCAGTATAGGGCTTAAAAAGATGCTTGTCGGGACCACTTTTATAACAAAACCCTTACCCAGTAAGGGTTTTGTTGTTTTAGTAACCTCTATTAAGTATAAGGTATTTGTATTATCCGGTTAACAAACTGTGCAGCAGAATGCATAAATTATATACCCAGGATAGTTTGAAATGAAAAATGATTATATCTTGTACAAAGGAATTTTGCAGAAGTTAATGGATAAGGTTTATAAACAACAAATAACTACGTGTTTTGTGCAGGACGAGTTAGCCAACTTGCAAATTAATCTTGGTTTTGGAATAGTAATAAGGTTCCATATAGTTGTGCCAATAAAATGTAATAGCTACTACTTGATCTGACAGTACAGGATTTTTTGTTGGTTAAGTAGTAGCTAAAGATAATTCATTTATCTGTTTTTCTTCAGTCAGGTGTTTACTCGCTAAAAACATTTCCATTGGAGTCTTACCATAACAGTATCGTCCACTATGCGGCCTTTCGTTGTTGTAAAACTCAATCCATTCATCCAGATCAGCTTGTAACTCTTCCAAGGAAGTGTAAAGTTTCTTACGAAAAGCGATGGAGTAAAACTCTTCTTTCATCCTGTTCAAT
>CAIWKU010000030.1 GCA_903913355.1 uncultured Bacteroidota bacterium
ATAATACATGCCCACAATCAATTGTTGTGCACCATTTTCTCCCAGATCGCGATTGGCATTTAAACCCAGTACGGTTTCCCAGGCACCTCCCATTTTACTGACATATATATTGGGGTTCACAATCCAGAGATCCTGTACTTTGAAATTGGCATTCAGGAAACCGGTATATCGTTGTTCCAGTTGATTACTGGAGACTGATGAATTGAAAAAGCTTTCCCTGGGTGTGTTGAGGTGCATAATGCTGATACCTGCATTGATATAAAAATTCTCAGAAGCAAAATACGCATAGTTCAATCCTACCTGCAGATCCAAAAATGATACATTATTGGTGGCAAAGGGCTCATTACTGGGAACAGCTACATCAAAAAACTGACCGTTCCACTGGTTATCAAAATTCAGTTTGGTTAAATCAATCCGTTTATTTGTAAAACCCAAACCAAAACCGCCACTCAGCAAACTATTGTATCCTAACATCTGGTGATAGGCTATGGTGGCTGTACCTGTGGTGGTACTCAGACTACCCGACCCTGCTACATCTTTTAAGATAGATCCCCCTAAACCCAACCAGCCATTTTCAAACCGGTCTTCGAATAATTTGGTATCTCCCCAAATACTCATTGTATTATACGCACTGCCCACATTGGCCCATTGACTTCTATAATTGCCCCCAATCCTGAAATCATAATCAGGGTTAAAACCGGTATTGGCAGGATTTACCACCAGGGGAGCATTGAAGTATTGAGAAAAATGCAAATCCTGCCCATTGCTTTTATTGACCAATAAAAGCAATAGGCATATTTGTAAACCATATCGTATTCTATCCTTCATTCTTTATCGCAATAATGTGATATCTCCTTTTATCGATGCTTTATCATGACTGGAGAATTCTACTTCTAATGTATAATGATATACATCCTGTGCCTGCAATTTTCCTTTATAGGTTCCATCCCATCCATCGGAAATACTGGAGCTGACAAAAACAATAGTCCCCCATCGGTTATAAATACGCCAGGTCATTTTAGCAATACCAAATCCATGCACAAAAATACGGTCATTGATGCCGTCTCCATTCGGACTAAACGCATTAGGCACTCCTGCTTCAGGAATAATTACGGCAGGTATGGTTTGGCAGGAAGTATCGGTACATCCTGCAGCATTAAATGTAATCAGGCAGGTATTAAAGCTACCGGTTGAATTATACAAATGACTGATTGCCGTATCTGATCGGGTAGTAACCAAAGTATCTCCATCCCCAAATACCCATTTATAATTGGTACCGCCGCTACTTGCATTTTGGAATATTACCGGCTTATTGGTAACAGTAGGTTGCGGAGAATAATTGAAAGCGGATTGGGGTTTATTACTTACGGTTATTGAATACGTTATACTATCCGCTTTATTACAGGTAGAGGTATCTACCACAACCAGTTTAATCGTATAGGAGCCTGCAGTAGCATATAGATGCGATGGATTTTTTTGCAATGAATCTACTGTACCATCACCAAAATGCCAGGTAAAATGCTGACCGCCAATCGAAGTATTATTGATTGATGCCGTATAAGGTGCACAGCCAAATGCCGGAGTTACAAACTGGGCTTTTACGATGGAAGCTATACTAATGGCTTGTACAATACTATCCGGTGCATTGCAAAAATTAGTATCCACCAAAACCATTTTTACATTATAGGTACCCGGAGATGCATAATTATGAAAAACTGTTGCGGTACCTGTTGTCTGTGTGGTTCCATCACCAAAATCCCAGAAAAAACTCTGGTTAGTAAATGGTTTGATAGCCGTTGAATTATTGACAAACTGATAGGTTAGTGAAGCACAAGGAGGTAGCTTATTAGGAACAAATGCAAGATTCGCAATATCATTTCTTACGCGTAAATTAACATAGGCCGTATCCGCAATATTGCAGGAATTGGAATCAATGGCTATTTCCATTACCCTGTAAAAACCAATAGTGTTATAGGTATGCGATATGGTAGGTGATCCGCTGGTAACCGGGGCCGTTCCATCATTAAAATCCCAGATATATTTTTGTCCCTGCGCCACAGTATCCACAAAATTCACATTCATCGGTACACAACCTGCAGTATCTCTAAGTTTCCCATTCGCAGAAGCCTGGATACCAGCGGCAATGCCGGCTAAATTAAATGCAATTTTAATAGCAGCGAGATTACAACCGCCTGAACCATTATTAGGGGCCCATACACCGGGAGTAGTGGGGAAATGGGGTTTTGGCGAACTGCAATTGGCACACATCGCCTGGTAGATGACTCCATTGCGATCAAACCGACTGGTACCTCCATCCACATGATCTCCATAACCACCTACCTGGCCAAAAAAGCTTCCGTATAATTGTGATTTTGCATTTTTCTCCAGAACAAAAAAGTAAAAATCATTATTATCGGTTGTTGACTGATAGGCATCAGGCGTAACGGAAAGACCCAGGGTACCACTATTAGGAAACGGATTCGGAACAGCATTGCTTTCTTCGCCACCTGGCCCACCCCAGCCGGAAACATATACATTCTCACAACGATCAACCAGGAAAGCGGTGATTGATAAATTAGGACTCGCAGAATTGGTTCCAAAAACGGTAGAATATACATAACCCGAAAGATCCTTCTGGAGTTTTGAGATAAACTGTTTTCCACCGGTTTGTGAAAAAGGAGCATTCAAAATGGGCCAGGCACCGGTTGTAGTTCCTGCAATATAGGGATATCCAAATTTATCAAACTGGATACCATAAATCAGGTCATTCCCATTGGTACCAAAATATCCACTCTTTACCATCGCACCATTACTGGTAAATTCTACAACAAAGCCATCGGTAATACCACCCTGGAAACTGGAATACAGCGAACCGGTCATATTACCCGGGAAATCATTACTTGCTGTTACGCCTCCTACAAATACATCATTGGTAAGCGGACTAATCGCTAATACAAATGCAGCATCATCATCACTTCCCCCAAATAATACACTGAAAAGTACAGAGGAAAGATCGGGGGCCAGTTTAATCACTACAGCATCCTGTGCACGACCCGCTGCATTCGTTCCTCCTAATTTTGTTTGTGCTGAAACCGCTGTGGTAGGGAAATCTGAAGATTGGGTACAGGAAGCGACATATATATTTCCTGAGCCATCGAGTATCACTTCACTTCGTGCATCATCTCCATAATTACGATCGGTTGATTCAGCACCTACGTATGGATTTGTGTATTTATGCCTGATATTAACACCATCCAATCCATCGCCACCCACACGAACCGAGCCTACTAAACCTGAACCTGTTGGATTTAGCTTAGTTACCACAATATGCCAGGAATTACCTGTTAAAGAACCAAAGTTTTTTACTGCCCCTGCGGTTGGATAGTCTACTGAAGTGGAACTACCTGCTATCACTAAATCTCCTGCTGGATCCACTACCAGACTATGGGGCTGTTCATTTCCTGAACCACCTAGGTAAGTTGCATATATCCGATTAGCCCCAGATGGATCGAACTTAATAATGGCCATATCAAAAGCACCTTCACCGGTAGCCCCTGTACCACCCTGAAAATTTTGTTGAAATGCCCCATTGCTTACAGGAAATTTTCCACCGCTATTAAAGGCAATTCCTCCTGCATAAAAATTCCCTCCCCCATCATAAGTGGCTGTATAACCCCAGTTATCTGCAGTACTGCCGGTAAACGTGGAGAAAACCAGGGATGGATCAATAACCAAAGTAGTTGTTTTGGAATAAGCACCATCTAACCTGAATCTTACAATATTACTTTTCAGATCATAACTACAGGGGATCTCTGTTCTTTTATCATCCGACAATTGATAGGTATAAGGAGGCAATTCTTTTACTTCATCAACAGAAGTCTTTACTACCAAAGAACCTTCTTTCATCTTAAGTCCATCCGCTCCATCAAAATACATGGCAATAGCAGATACATCACCCCCCGGATGTACAATAAAATCATACTTTAATACTCCGTTAGAAGTATAGTAACGCACATCAATATTCGGGTACACATCTTTATAAGTAATTGCCTGGTAGGTCTTACAATTGGTAGCCCACTTGGTAGAGTCATTACCAATAAAGTAATTGGTATACGTAGCCAATGGTTTCTCTGGGATAATTACCGGGTTTTCATTGGCATTCAGGAAACGAACACCGTATATATGGGAGCGTAAACTTGCGAGTGATGAACCGGCCGTATTCAATAAAGCAGATTTGGCCGGTGTTTTTGGATTTTTTCCGGTACCTGCAGATGCCACATTATGATGGCCATGAAAAGCAATAGCCAACCGGTTCAGATCATCGGCATTATGCATCAATACCCTGTACCCATTCTTCTGTAACAGGAAGGCACCA
>CAIWKU010000031.1 GCA_903913355.1 uncultured Bacteroidota bacterium
CTTTCCATTGGCTGAAATCAATCAATGTTCCATTATTAGCAATGGCCTGTAAGCTATAGAATGAAATAGCAGGTTGTTTATTTCCTTCATTCAGCTGAATATCTTTTTTGCCAGGGAACCATTTCCCTTTAAGCATAATCAGTGGATAGATAGATTTTAGAATAGATTGTCGCCAGGTCATGTTCTTGTGTTTAATCAATAAGAGAATACAAATAACAACAGCAATTAGGATGAATAGTTTTTTCATAATGCCAATTTTAACTTATTTCTACTCTGATTCTCTTTTCCCTAATCTCTTTACTAGGGGGAATATAATTATTCGTTCGTAAATGATAACCAACTAAGAAAAGTGACTTCTTTATAAATCATCGGATTATGGTTCAGGCAATTATCGAATGATCATTTTAAATATCCTCAATTTTCCCTTTAATGGCGGATATTTTAAAGCAGGATCAAACCAGGTTGGGGTTTTCATAACTGCTTTTCTATGACTGAATGTTTCAAATGAATATCTTCCATGATAAGCCCCGGAGCCACTAAATCCGCGTCCGCCAAATGGTAATTCCGGATTCGTTAAATGCCAGCTTGCATTATTTACACATGCCCCACCGGAAGGCACAGCGGCCAGCCATTGCTTCTCTGTATCCGTATTAGCAGTAAAAATATAAAAGGCAAGCGGATTGGGATTATATGCAATAATTGCCAATGCTTCTTCCATAGTTTCAAAACTGACGATGGGCAATATCGGCCCAAAAATTTCTTCTTTCATAATCGACATGTCTATGCTAATGCCATCTATAAGCGTTGGTTCAATAAACAGGCTTTGTTTATTATACCTACTCCCATACAAAATATTTCCCTGGGAAAGATAGGAGACTACTCTGTCAAATTGTTTTTCGTTGATTATTTTACCATAGTTATCGCTCTGCTCGGGATTTGCACCAAAATATTCTCGAATCCGCATTTTCATAGCTTCCACCAATTTCTCTTTCTGTGAACTATGCACCAGCACATAATCCGGTGCTACACACATTTGCCCAGCATTCGAGAATTTAGTCATTACAATTCGCTTTGCTGCAATCGCAATATTGGCATCGCTTTCAACTACGCAAGGACTCTTTCCCCCCAATTCAAGCGTAACCGGAACGAGTCTCTCAGCTGCCATTTTGTAAATAATTTTGCCAACTGCCGTGCTTCCTGTATAGAATACATGATCAAAAGTAAAATGATGCATCATAGCAGGAATAACTGTAACACCATCCCCCGGTACAAACAAAATATACTCTTTCGGAAAAACCGATTCGATAATTTTTTGCATTACACTTGCGGTAGCTGGTGCAAATTCACTGGGTTTTATCACCGCACAATTACCGGCGGCAATTGCCCCCAATAATGGTGTAAATAATAATTGTAATGGATAATTCCATGGACCAATTATCAAAACTACGCCCAATGGTTCCCGCATTACCCTACTGCTGGAGGGTAGATTTAATAAATTGGTTGATACATTTTCTGTTTCCATCCATTTTTTCAAATTCGAAAGCGTGTCATTGAGTTCAGCAAGAAAAAATCCATTCTCAGTAACCCAGCATTCTTCCTTACTTTTTTTCAAATCAGCATAAAGAGCATCATATATTTCCTGTTCATGGGCGATAACTGCATTTTTAAACGCCAGTATTTGTTGCTTTCGGTATGCATAAGCTTTGGTAATACCTGTATCAAAAAATTGACGCAGGGCAGTTAAGTTTGCAAGTATATCGGCAGGCATAGATAATCGTTTGGTCAACAAGTTACCACTTGTTTTGAGCGTAACTAAAAGACACCAATGATTTTTTTAGGTTTCCGGAATATAATTTCAAATAAATTGCCCCAATTTTTAGAACTCTTTATGATATTATAATCACGTAACATTGCGGCATTTATTATCTTTCCGAATGTTCAAAATCAAATACCTGTGCCTACTGTTAATAATAAGCAGCCCCTTACTTGCTTTGTCACAGTCTGCAGATATTTCCGGTACGGTAACTGATTCCATTACACATCAACCCATCGCTTTTGCCGGGATCACGGTAAAAGAGTCCAAAAGAGGTGTTCTGACAGATATAGACGGACACTTTCTATTAAAAAATGTACCTCATAACAGTACACTGATTATTAGCTATACCGGTTATTATAACAAACAAATAACCGTTTCTAAAAATATAGGATCCATGCTTGTTTCACTTGCCCGCAAGAATGAACAACTCGAAGAAGTAGTGGTAAAATCTGATCTGAATCCCGCACATCGTATTATCCTGCTGATGCAGAAAAACAGAAAAAAGAATGATCCTTTTTACATCAATTCCTATTCTTATAACGCCTATTCTGTATCGGCTTTAGGGGCTGGCCCGCATCTTTGGAATCTTGGGCAACAAATGCAAAAAAATCAATCCAGGAAACCCGCAAAGCCTGGAAAATCAAAAATGACTGCAAAAGATTCTGCAGAAATGTACCAGATGAAATTTGCGGCTGAGGAATTGCGAAAGAATTACCTGTTCGTCGCTGAAACCTATACAGAACGTATTTATCGATATCCCCGCCAGGTAAAAGAAACCGTATTAGCCAGTAAAATATCGGGTATTAAGAATCCATTATTTGCCGTTACACAAGGGAATTTTGAATATTTCGGGTTCTATTATGATTACCTGCCACTAGGACAAAAAACCTATACTACGCCCTTAGTAAGTGGCAGCATTAATATATATAAATTCTCACTCCGCCAGGTAATTCCGCATGAGAACGATTCTACTTTTGTGATCAGCTTTGAACCTAAACCCGGAAGAAATTTTACCGGACTAAAAGGAATTCTCTATATCAATTCCGATGGCTATGCGATTGAAAATGTAGTAGCTGCTCCTGCAGATGAAAAAAGTATGATCTTCTCATTCCATCTCCAACAGAAATATGAACGTATGGCCGATGGGAAATGGTTCCCTTCGCAGATAAACAATAGTATTATCCAAAAAGACCTAGCGCAGGATTCTGTTTTACTCTATTGGGATTACCGTACTTACCTGAAGAATATTGTATTCGACCCGGTCATAAAAAGTTCTGAATTTTCAGATATCGCTTTGGAAATCCCTCCGGGCATTGGCAAAAAAACAGAGGAAGAATGGAATGGATTAAGAGCAGACACACTTCGCGCTAAAGAAAAAGCAACTTATCATGCATATGATACAATGCCCCATAAAGCACTTGCCATGTTTAATGGTATCAATAATCTTACCGAAGCATTTGCTTTACAGGCAATACCCTGGGGTAAAGTAGATATCCCTTTTCAATACCTTTTATCGGGTGTTAACCATTATGAGAAAGTAAGACTAGGCGCCGGATTTCAAACGAATTTGCTTTGGAGTAAATGGTTTTCCATAGGCGGCTATGGAGGCTATGGAATAGGGGATAAAGCATGGAAATATGGAAGTAATCTTGTTTTTACTTTTAATCGCCGTACACATACGGAATTACATCTCTCATTCGAGCAAGACCTTCAGGAGCCTGGTAATATTCCCTATTTCTCTGAGAATGCTGTACTGTATTCCAACCAGGTTATCCGCTCTCTGTATACCTCCCGTCTGGATAGTATCCGCCAATGGCGCGCATTGTTTAATACAAAGCCCATTCCGAATCTTCAATTAAATGCATGGATACTACAGGAGCAAAGAAGTCCGGCAGGATTTGTTTATTCATTCGACATTAATAATAATAACCAGTTTATACATCAATATAATAATACCGAAGTAGGTATTGGGCTTAGATACACGTTTCGTGAAACCTACGCCCGCTTAGGGCGCGCTATTGTCATGAACACGCCACCACGTACACAAATCATGATGCAATTGTCAAAAGGTCTGCCCGGACCATTCGATGGCCAATTGGATTATACCAAATTTGCCTTGCAGGTAAATGAAACCTTCCGTACCAAATCTTTTGGCAGAACTTCATTACAGGCATCCGTGGGTAAGGTTTGGGGCAATGTGCCTTATGCTTACCTGTTCACTACCAGCGCCAGTGGTCAACAGGGAAGAGGTTTATTTGTCAGCAACAGTTTTCAAACAGTGGGCACTTACGAATTCAACTCCAGTAGCACCGCAGCTTTATTTTTACAACAAAATTTTGGGAATCTGCTTTTCAAACCCAGCAATGCGCATTTCCGTCCAGATTTAGTGCTGGTGCACAATATGAGTTTTGGCACACTGAGTAACCCCAATGCGCATCAGGGCATTACTTTACAGGCACCTGAA
>CAIWKU010000032.1 GCA_903913355.1 uncultured Bacteroidota bacterium
GGGCAATAGCTACCCTTTGCTGTTGTCCACCCGATAACTGATTGGGTACATGGTCAAGTCTGTCGCCAAGTCCAACTGATTCCAATGCCTTGATCCCTTTTTCTTTTCTTTCTTTTGCGGGCACATCACTATTATATAATAAAGGCAATTCTACATTTTCCAATGCAGAAGTCCTGGCCAGCAGGTTATAGGATTGAAATACAAATCCAATTTTCCTGTTACGAAGTTTTGCCAGTTCATCTCTTGATAAGCTTTTTACATCAACCCCATCCAGTAAATATTTTCCATCAGTGGGCTTATCCAGACATCCCAGTATATTCAACATAGTGGTTTTTCCTGAGCCACTACTTCCCATAATAGTTACAAATTCTCCTGCATCTATGGTAAAAGAAACGCCTTTCAATGCGTGCACGGTTTCACTTCCTACTGTGAACGATCTTTTTAGCTCGGTAATATCCAATATCCTTTTTGCCATGAACTGTGTTTATGAAAATGATCATTATTTAAAGAATCATTTTTTAACGAATCCTGTTTGCTACTAATTTGGCTTTTTTGTTTTGGGCGGTCCACTCCGGCCTGCCGGTAAGAAGGGACTTTTTGCTGTTTTAGCAGCCACCGCATCTTTTTTATTTAGTTTGCGATACCCGGTAATAACTTCATCGCCTTCCTGTAAGCCGGCAATAACCTGTACAAATGATTTATCATCCAACCCGGTAATAATTGATTTGCCTATAATAGTTGCACTATCTTTTTGCACCCAAACCCATCCCCGTTTATTTTTAATACCATTGCTGTCAGCAATACTGTTCTGTGCTTTAGCAGATCGGGTTTTATGTATGGAAGAGTCGGGATGAATATGGTATTTACTGATTAAAAATGAATCAGGAGTAAATGCGAGTGCCGCAGAGGGGATTACCAAAACAGAATCTGTTTCCTGTGTGAAGATGGTAATATTTGCCGTCATACCAGGTTTCAATTTCATATTGGGATTAGGGGCATCGATAATGGTAATATAGGTAACTACATTCGCTGTAACCGATGACCGTAAACGGATCTCCTGTACTGTACCGTTAAATGTATCTGCCGGGAAAGCATCTACCGAAAAGAGAACCCGTTGCCCTTTTTTTACATTCCCAATATCCGCTTCATCTACAGAAGCCTGTACCTGCATTTTGGTCAGGTCTTTGGCAATACTAAACAGTGTTGGGGTACTGAAACTGGAAGCCACTGTTTGTCCTTCACTAACACTTCTCGAAAGAACAGTTCCATCAATCGGTGAATATATTTCTGTAAAAGAAAGATTTTTCTGAGCCGTAGCCAGTTGCGCTGTAATACTATTTACATTATCCTTTGCAGCATTGTTCTGGTAGATTGCTGTTTCCAGATCGGCTTTACTAATGGCCCCTACATTATATAATTTGGACTGGCGGTCAAAATTACTTTTCTGATAAACCACATTTGCCTGTGCCTGTTGTAAGGCAGCGGTATATTGATTGACCTGGGCTTGCATTAATGATTTATCCAGTTCAGCGAGTAACTGTCCTTTTTTTACGGGCGAATTAAAATCTACGTACACATTTTTAATGATTCCTGAAATTTGAGAGCCCACTGCAACGGTATCAACAGGCTCCAGGGTTCCGGTTGCTGTAATAGAATTTGCTACATTTCCTATATGCGCTTTTTGGGTATCGATAATCACCAATATTTCCTCTTTCCTAAAATAGAAATACCAGGTAGCAATTGCTGCCAGCAGGACGATGATAATAAGCAGGATCCAGGTAGATTTTTTCATAGTAGTATTCTTTTATCTTAATACATAAGTTTAAAAGGCTAATGGATTGCCCATATAAAACTCATATATCTTATTATATAATGCTGCCGAATATTTTGCTTGCGAAAAAGCTTCTAAAGCCAGTACATACAGATTTTTTTGTTGTAACAATTCTAAAGTAGTTACCGCTCCCAGTTTTAACTGCTCATTCGTTATCCGGTAAATTTCTGCATTGGCTTTTAATTGTGTATCAGCTGCTGTATACTGTGCCTCAGCATTTTGCAGGTTTATATAAGCTTGCTCCACCAGTTGGTTCAAAACTGTCCTGGTATTCAACAATGATAATTTAGCCTCGTCCAGTAAGAGTTTGGTTTTATTTGTATTTGTCAGATTTACTCTCCGGCTGTATATGGGGATACCTAGGGTTAGCCCGAGTGACTGATATAAATTAGTATTCAAACCGGTAAAATAGGAATAGCTCTGGTTGGCAAAATAACCTGATGATATGGCACCTCCCAGGCTAAGGGTAGGCTTGCTAAATGCTTTTATTTTATCCAGTTCTACTTGTGCTATCTGAACCTGCAGCTGGCCATTTTGGATTTCAGGTCTTACCTGTTGTGCTTCGTTTTGTGCTTCATCCAATTTTGCCTGCGCACGTATCACCGGAATACTATCGGGCACACTTACTGTAAAATCATAAGCAGAGGGCAGTAGCAATATTTGTTTGAGTGTTACCAGGTTGAGTTTATAAATATTAGTGGCATTTACGAGGCTGTATGCATCTGCAGCTACCTGGGATTGCAGTTGAAGCAGGTCTTTTTTAGCCATACCACCTGCGTCATATTTTAACTGCCCCTGTTTTAACTGTTCCTGAGAAGTGGTAAGTACAGATTGGAGAGAACTGATATTTTCTTTGGCCAGTAAAATATTAAAGAAAGACTGTGCAATACTCAATGACAGATCGTTTTCTGTTTCTTTAATATGTAGATTGGCAGATTGAACCGTTAACTCTTTTGATCTGATATCATTTTTCAGGTATCCTCCATTATATAAGATCATGGAAGAATTTACGCCATAATTCCCGGCAGATTGTATTCCTCCTCCGGACGAAGCTGAGTTATTCCCATTTGTGAGTGATTGTGTTACTGTACCCGTAAGATTAGGAAGCACAGCTGCTTTGGATTGTAAAAGATCTTCTTCTGTTGAACGCTCTGTAAGACGCAATGTAGCAAGGGAAATATTTTTTTGTTTGGCATATTCAATACATGCCTGCAGGGTCCATTGTTTGGGAAGGTCTTTTAAAATACTATCCTGCTGGGCTATGCCGGAAATGGATAGGATAGTTGCGAAGAAAGATAGGAATAACAGTCTGTTCATAAAAGATGTTATATTAATAATTTGACTTAGTATTTCAACTAAAGTTTAGCAGTCAGGTCTCGAAAAACTATTCTTACAATTGTTGGATAATATATGGAAGGGTTCAGTAGGTTACTTCTTCTGTTAAACAGGCGGGTTGGCCCGGCTAACTGTTTTTATGACCGTTGATCCTAGCAAAAAAAGAAAGGTACAAAAAGAAAAATTGTTTTGAAATAACCTGTGATTATTGCAAAAAGCAGGATTAATTATACAATCGGGGTTGTAATATAGGATGACAGATAAGTTAGGGGATAAAAGCAAAAAGTAAAATGGTAAGCTACAAAGTAGTACAAGTCAATAGATATTATCTATGAGATTATAAATTAAATAGATAAACGATTTGCCAAATCATTGATACCTTCACCATCTAAGTTTACTTAAAACAAATACACAATGGATAAAGACAAAAACCTGACTACTTCTGCTACTGATAATGGTGTAGCCAAATGCCCTTTTCACGGAGGAGCCATACAGCAAAGTGCGGGAAGTGGCACCAGAAACAGAGACTGGTGGCCCAATCAGTTAAAATTGAATATTCTTCGGCAAAATTCTTCATTGTCTAATCCGATGAATTCGGATTTTAACTATGCTGAAGAATTTAAGACCCTTGATCTGGATGCGGTAAAAAAAGACCTGTTTGCATTGATGACAAATTCACAGGACTGGTGGCCTGCAGATTATGGCCATTATGGACCCTTCTTTATCAGAATGGCCTGGCATAGTGCGGGTACCTATCGTATCTCTGATGGACGTGGTGGTGCCGGATCAGGTACCCAGCGATTTGCACCTTTAAACAGCTGGCCCGATAATGCCAATCTTGATAAAGCACGTTTATTGCTTTGGCCGGTTAAAAAGAAATACGGCAAAAAAATTTCCTGGGCAGATCTGATGATACTTGCCGGTAACTGTGCCCTTGAGTCTATGGGTTTTAAAACATTTGGTTTTGGCGGAGGCAGGGAAGATGTTTGGGAACCCGAAGAAGATGTTTACTGGGGTGCTGAAAAAGAATGGCTGGGTGACAAACGCTATACTGGTGATCGTGAATTAGAAAACCCGCTGGCTGCCGTTCAGATGGGATTAATTTATGTGAACCCGGAAGGTCCTAATGGTAATCCTGATCCATTAGCATCTGCCCGCGATATTCGTGAAACATTTGGTCGTATGGCCATGAATGATGAAGAAACAGTTGCGCTGATTGCAGGTGGCCACACATTTGGTAAAACACATGGCGCTGCCGATCCGGGTAAATATGTAGGTCGCGAACCAGCTGCTGCTGGTATTGAAGAGCAGGGTTTGGGATGGAAAAATACTTTTGGTACGGGTAATGGCGAAAATACAATTACCAGTGGATTGGAAGGTGCATGGACTACCACACCTACCAAATGGAGCAATAACTATTTTGAAAATATGTTTGGCTTTGAATGGGAATTGACTAAGAGTCCGGCTGGAGCACATCAATGGAAACCCAAAGCTGGTGCAGGAGAAGGCACAGTACCTGATGCGCATAATTCTTCGAAAAAACATGCACCTACCATGCTTACTGCAGATCTTGCCTTAAAGTTTGATCCGGTGTATGAACCCATTGCCAGAAGATTTTACGAACACCCCGATGAGTTTGCAGATGCATTTGCACGTGCATGGTTCAAACTCACACACCGTGATATGGGACCGATTTCTCTTTATCTTGGAAAAGATGTACCATCTGAAGTATTGATCTGGCAAGACCCAATACCTGCTGTTACGCATGAACTGGTTACTGAAAAGGAGATAGATGGACTGAAAGCTGCTATACTTGCTTCGGGACTTACTGTATCAGAGTTGGTTTCAACAGCATGGGCTTCTGCATCAACCTTCCGCGGCTCTGATAAACGTGGTGGTGCAAACGGTGGGCGTATTCGCCTGGCACCGCAAAAAGATTGGAAAGTAAACAACCCCGCACAACTGTCTAAAGTATTGGATACATTAGAAGGAATCCAAAAGAATTTCAACAGTGCGCAGTCCGGAGGAAAAATAATTTCCCTGGCGGACCTGATTGTATTAGGGGGATCTGTTGGAATTGAGAAAGCGGCAAAGGATGCAGGACATTCTGTGAAAGTTCCGTTTACGCCTGGTAGAACCGATGCATCTCAGGAGCAAACAGACGTAGAATCATTTGCTGTATTGGAACCCAATGCAGATGGATTCCGAAATTATATAAAGTCGAAGCACAGGGTATCAGCAGAAGAAATGCTGATCGACAAAGCACAGTTATTGACCCTTAGCGCACCAGAGATGACAGTATTGGTGGGAGGTATGCGTGTACTCAATACAAACTTTGATCAGTCGAAACATGGTGTTTTCACCAAACATCCGGAATCACTTACAAACGATTTCTTTGTTAACCTTCTGGATCTGGGTATTACCTGGAAAGCCAGTTCAGATACCCAGCAGGTATTTGAAGGTCATAATCGTTCCAATGGAGAGCTCAGATGGACCGCTACCCGTGCTGATCTGATCTTTGGTTCTAACTCCGAACTCAGGGCGATTGCTGAAGTATATGGCTCGGAAGACTCATCAGAAAAATTTGTACAGGATTTTATAGCAGCATGGACTAAGGTGATGAATCTTGATCGGTTTGATCTGGCTTGATTGTAAAATAGCGTAAGAATCATTTACTAGGTGGCCCTTCAACGGGCCACCTTTTTTTTCTGGTCTATGATACTTTGTTTAGCTGGTTATGTATGGTAAAAAGGAGTATTTTTAAGCATAGTATTTCATACCTGTTAAACAGCCTCTTATGTCAGTAAACGAATCACGCCGGGTATTTCTCTACCAAAGTACTCTTGCATCTCTTGGTATATTGGTTTCGGGCAAATCTGTTTTTGCCGGAAATTTACTGCAGACAAAACCGAACTCTTTGATCAAAGGAGTGCAGATAGGTGTTACTACCTATTCTTTTAGAAGCATGCCCGGTCACCCCGATAAACTGCTGCAATATTGTATTGATAGTAATATCAATGCAGTTGAATTAAAAGGGGATGAAGTAGAAGACTATTTAGGCAAACCCGCTAACCCGGTGAAACCATTACCCAGGGTAGCCGGACAAGCCAAGCAGGAGTTGAGCGAAGAGAGTAAGGCCCTGGCCAAACAATATATACTAGATGTGGCTGCCTGGAGAGAATCTGTTTCGATGGATAAGTTTGAACCGATTCGAAAAAAATTCAATGATGCTGGTGTATTTATTTATGCCTTCAAGCCCAATGCCCTGGCACCCGAAAATACAGATGGTGAAATTTCTTATGCCATACGTGCTGCAAAAGCATTGGGTGCCACTATGGTTACTGTTGAATTGCCTGCTGATCCAGCCCAAACCAAGCGACTGGGTGATTTGGGTGAAAAATATAGAACCTATATAGGCTACCATGCTCATTTGCAAGCATCAGAAACCGCCTGGGATACTGCATTGGCCCAATCTTCTTACAATTCTATCAATTTGGATTGTGGGCATTATATTGCTGCAGGTAATTCCAAAGAAAGTTTATTGAGGTTGATCGAATCAAAACACAAAAGAATTACCAGTATGCATATAAAGGATCGGAAAACCAAAGACAATGGTGGTAAAAATATGCCTTGGGGTGAGGGGGATACTCCTTTGAAAGAAATATTTTCATTGATGAAAGAAAAAAAATATAAAATGCCCGCAACGATTGAATTGGAATATGATATTCCGGCAGGCTCTGATGCGGTAAAGGAGACAAAAAAATGCAGAGATTTTGCACAACTATTGTTGGAAGCATAATACCATGCAAATCATATCGATAAAAAATGGCAGATAGTTTCTATCTGCCATTTACATTGTATTTCTATATTTTTTACAAACTGTTTTTCTTCTGCTTATTAAATTGTGTAATACTGTTCCCATCCTTTTCTAGGCGGGAGTCCCGTCAGCATATCATTGGCTATTTTATGATTAGTGATAGTTTTTGTTTTCCTGTCGAATTTGAGTGTGGTATTTAATTTTTGCGCCAATACACCTAAACAGAAAACCTGGCTTAAAGGGCCAGCAATTGCAAAAGGAGAACGGGTCTTTTCCTGTCCCATACAGGCTTTTAAATAATTTGCATAATGGTTAGAACTACTGGCAGGCACTTCTGGTAGCAGGGATGCCATCTGTTTCGCTTTTTCTTCAGGAATAATCGAAAGCGTTGCTCCATGGGAGCCTCCTTTAAAAGTCAACTCTTTACTATAAATGATTTTTCCAGGATTTAATTTGGCAGCCTGTATAACTCCGGAACTAGGTGGTGGAATGTTAGGGTCTAATCCCATCACACCATAACCCGCAGGAATGGGAGGTAAATTATTGACACCATCATACCAGGTAATATCACAGGCTGGCATATGTTCTCGAGCAGGGAAACGGAATAGAATAGTGGAGGATTGCGGATAGAAAAATTCGTTATGCCCCTCTGCTTTTACCAGAGATACTTCATAAGGCAATCCGAGATCAAGAAATTGGTGGGCCGTATCTATCAAGTGCGCGCCCCAGTCTCCAAGAGCCCCCATTCCAAAATCGTACCAGCATCGCCATTGTCCATTGATATAATCATGATTGTATGGATGCATCTGTGTTACACCATGCCAGGTATCCCAATCCAGCGTAGCAGGAATGGATTCTGCGGAAGGGAATTGGGTAATATGTGTATCCCATCCATGCCAGCGACGTGCGCTATTCATATGTGCCGTGATGGCAGTTACGTCCTTAATAATACCCGCTTCTTTCCAGGCTTTGAACTGAAAATAATTGGCTTCTGAATGTCCCTGATTACCCATTTGTGTAACCAGGTTCGGATGTTTGGCCGCTGCTTTCATCATCAGTTCTACTTCATGAAAAGTACGAGCCATTGGTTTTTCTACATATACATGTTTGCCCATAGAAAGTGCCAGCATAGTAATGGCAAAATGCGAATGATCGGGAACGCCGATGGTTACCGCATCTATTTGAGTCCCCATTTTATCGAACATAGTTCTGAAATCCTGAAACCTGGGAACTTCGGGAAATTTTTTTAAAACTTCAAGGGTATGTGGCGCACCCATATCTACATCACAAAATGCAACAAAATTGGCCAGACCGGTTTTGTCAAAAGACAATACATCCTGTCCACCCTGGTTACCAATTCCGATACAAGCCAGGTTTACTTTTTCACCGGTTTTAGCCGATTGTACCCAGGGCGCTGATGCTTTAGTAACAAAAGAAGGCAGTGCAGATCCCGCTGAAAGCAAAGCGGCATTTTTGAGAAAATTACGACGGTTTTCTTTTCCTGGTTTCATATAGCTCGAAGATAAATGGGTATGCGGGGGATATCATACGAAAAGATCCCTGGTTATTAAATAATGCAAGAACAACACTGACAACTTCAATTAATTAAACCCCGCAATGACGGTAATTTCCAGTTGCTCGGCAATCTCATCGGTATTGATTCCAAAATCAGCCCGCTTGATGTTGAAGATGCTCTTCAATGTTAATTTGCCTCCCGCAATCTTCACTGTGCCGTTAGCGGTTATATTTTTAGTAACCCCATGAATGGTTAAGGCCCCGGATGCTGTTACCGGATAGTCACCATCTTTCATAAAATTAACTGCCTGTATATTTTGAATATCCCCGTTAAAACTGGTTTTGGGATATACCTCGCTGTTCATATAATCCTTGTCATTAAAATGCTCCTGCATCATTTCATTTTCAAACTGAAACCCCCTGATTAATCCGGTGAACTTAAGATGACCGGTTTTATCATTCAATGAACAGGCTACTGCATGATTGGTGGCTTCTATATCTTCCGATGCATGCGAGAAAAACCGGATACTGGCTTTATTGTTAAGATAAGTTTTACCCTTTTCCTCAATCACAGGAGCTTTCTCCTGTTTAGCACTATCTTTTTTTCCGATAGTAACTATGGGTTTATGAATCGTATCATTTTGAGAAGAATCTGCAAGAAGCTCCGCCGGGGATAATAAGACCTCAGTTACGGGGTGCTTTTTAAAATGGGTAGGAATATATTCTACGAATACCCAGATATCGGTAGCTGTTAATACCAATGCAATGATAGCAGCTACAAGGCTGCTTCTGTGTTTTGCAAAAAATGAACTGTCGATTTTTCTGGAATTCCTGATAACCAGTATCAAAACAAAGCCCCAGATGATTGCAGCAATCACAAACATCTGGGGTATTTCTTTTAGTAATTTTATAAACATAATCTACTATTCAAAATA
>CAIWKU010000033.1 GCA_903913355.1 uncultured Bacteroidota bacterium
CAGCTGGTGAATATCTGTTAAGAATAACAAATACGCTTAATAAATATTAAATATATGAGAGTGTACTTGTATTCTTACCTTGACTGCGGGTGAGTGAAGACTGATTTTTTGGGGGGAAAGCAGCCCCTTATATACCCCCTATCCCTTGTGCGCACGGCACTACCCGGAAGCCACCTAGCGGTAGCGTGGGGGAACTACCCTTATAGATGGCAGTACTGGTAGCTTGTCCCTTCCCTTGGAAGTACTCCACTCACCAACACACACCAATCGTGTGTGTTGAGCATGCGCCTATAGGCGCATCGGCCCATGGGCCGAGGCTCAACACACACGATTGGTGTGTGTTGGTGAGTGGAGTACTTCCAAGGGAAGGGACAAGCTACCAGTACTGCCATCTATAAGGGTAGTTCCCCCACGCTACCGCTAGGTGTCCAAGTCTATATATTGGTGTACATCAAGCTTTCTTCAGCATAATGGGCAATACCGCGTCCTGGATCGGTCATCAGTATTTAGGTCCTGGTAATCCATATCCAAACGGAAAACCAGTTAATTCCGCCGACGAAGTTGCCCGCGAACACGACAAGTTTTATTACGAAATTTTAAAAGTTGCTGATTCGTTAAGTGATAGTGAATTTCGTTCAAAGGTCGCGGAAGCGGATCAAAAAGCTATTCACGATTTTATACGGAATTTTAGCGAGGACGGCCACCATTGGGATTGGTTTTCTCTTGCAGGAGCTGCTGGGCTGAGTATAAAAGCTGCTGTTGAACGTGCAATTGGACAAATTATTTATCCCCGGAAAATCTCTATTGCAGGTAAACATGTCGTTCTGGTTTGGATCTAATAACGCCTTACATACTAATGTCCAACGAGGAGTTGGCGCCAAAATATGGAACCGTGAAGAAAATGGTGTTAAAGTGCCTGGGAATCACCAGTCTACTGGTGTTACTAGAAAACCAGAGACTTTACAAGAGATTGGAGGGAAAATTAATATTTGTTTAATGAACTTTAAAGCTAAACAAGCTCAGTGGGATTATCCTCAACAGTTAGATCGTTATATTGGAGAATTGCATGGTCTTGGTGGTTCTTTGTCTGCAAATCAACGATTAAAATTAGTGGCGTTATCTCATGTTGATGATCGAGCAAAAAACTTATTAGAAAAGTACAATTATAGTTCAAATCGTGCAGCTGTTCCAGAACCTGTGCTCGACGCTCCACAACCAGTTCAAGCACGTCGCCCAGAAGATACACCTCAACGTCCTCCAGAGGAAATTAAACGTCGCCGCCTTCACGCCGAAGCTGCTGAAGCACGTATTAATCCTCCACCTGCTGAAGAGCCACAATTACCAGCACCACAACTAGCACCTGCCGAGCCTATTGAAGTTGATCCTGTTGAACCTGTCGTTGCTGCAGCTGCACCAGATACCATGGCGTCCGCAATGCCTAGTGGAGGAACATCTCCTGAAGGGTACGGTGGTTCTGAACCTATTATGAGCCACCCTCCTAAATGTTACTATGATGAAAAAGATAAATGTGAAGTTGTCTGTTTTGGCGGAGAAAGAATTATGTATAGCTGGGCCTATGATATGTACCCTCACAATGATGCTCCTAATGCTGAAATGGATTTTTTTCCAATTGCCCATCAAGTTCCATGGGAAATTATTCCCTTTTATTGTACTCCTCAAGAATTTGCTTCCTTAGATTGGAACAGAAAAAGTATTAAAGTCGCTCGTGTGAAATGTAAAATTATCCCTCTTGCCAAAGAAACGCAATTTTCGACACAACAGAGTACAGTTACTGCTGTTTCTAATGAACATTTAGTCCTTGTCAAGTCTTGTGTTGGATTAAATCATAAACTTCCTTTAGTTGCAATGAGATATGTTGCTGGCAATACGTCTACGTCAACTATGCAAATCAATTCTTCAGCGTCTGTTGATTGGGGAAAAGTAATTGATAAATTCTGGGGTGTTTTACCTGCTTGGGTTTCTGGTACGAATCCCATTTCAAATGGATCTGCTGGATCTCAACCCAACTTACCTTGTTCATTTTTACAATATCGTGAACTTGAAACCATTGGCGGTTTATTAATTGACAAATACGATTCTGCTACAAAAGCGAATAACTCTCGTAACTTTGGGTTCCCTTTGATTGACCGTTATATAAAACGTCAAGTATTGGCAAGTTGCCTGGGAAAACCCATTGTTGATTTAGAACACCATGTCAAAAATGGCTGGGTCTCTTATATTCCCAATGTACCTTATACTCTTGATTATGCCTCTACTGCTCAACATGACCGTTTTGGTAAACATTTTACCTTACAACGTGTTGCTAATGATATTGGCGCTTCAAACAAGGATGGATTTTGGGATACTGTATCAAACACATTTTCCCGAAATATTAACTGCGGTACAGCTACTAGAAATGCAACTGGACGTTACATGATGACCGTAGAAAAAACTCGTCAAATTAATGGACAATGTGGTACTGATGATGATGGTTATATTCCTGCTATGCCATCTATTCTTATCGGTATGTGTCCTATCAAACCTATCAGTGTATCCTCCACACTTATAAACCCTGTACAGGCACGTTGTATGTGGAAAATCTCTTATGAAATTGAATTTCGTCAATACTCCCATTATGAATTTATGTATCCCACTACTGCAGCTGCTGATGGAACTACTACTCTTCCACCTAATGTATATTGGTCTGCTAAGCCCCCTGTTATGAATGATCCCTTTTCTTGGGATAGTGCAAGAACTTATGTTCCTCTAAGAGAAGAAGGTTATGTTAGTTCTATCTACCAACAATACTTTTCATGTCCTCAACAAAATGATTATGATGAAACTCTTGCAACTGATGTAGCTGGAGCTGGATTTGTAGACCCATGTAGTACTGCTTATAATCCTCCACGATAGTGTATTAATATTTCACTTGAAAGTGGTTCAATACATCTGTAAAAGCAATACCCAACAAATGTTTTTGTCCAATTTCTGCAAAATTACACAAGGGAGCATTCCAGGAATAACAAAATCTTCTAGTGTTGATGGCTTCGTCATCTGGATACACACGGGCATTGCAGGTAATGATGACACCCGTACGGAGGATATGTGCTCCACGTTTTCCTTTAACTTCGGTGTAAGTTCGGTCTCCTCCAAGGATGGTCTTTAGCCTTTCTTGAAATCCTTCTGCCACTTGTGGTTCGTTCCATACAATCAGTTTTCGGTTTACACAATTTTCAAGAGCAAAGCGATTGGTATCACGAGTTAAATTTAACATGTAACCAACATTCATACAAAAATCAGTCACCATATTAAAAAACCAAGTTTTACCGCATGATGGAGGACCCCAAACATCAATAGTATTCTTCTTGGGGATACGCTGGTCTACGACATCTACTACATTAGTCAAAAAATCTTGAACTTTTTTAAACGTTTCTTCCTCTGTTGATCCTGGAAAAACACTTTTAAGAAATAAACAAGCATAATGACACGATTCTTCTCTGTTGTACAATCCAATGATGTTTCCATCTCTACTAGCCTTATTTTCATACAATACAGTACGAGTTTTTTCGTTGTGGTACTGCTCCAAATCTGAAATAGTTTTACGATTAATCTTACTCAAATATCTGTCAAATCCTCGTTGAATCTCTTTCTCTGCCATGGTGTAGTTGCAAAGAGTCGGGTGATCTAGCCACAAAGGATGGTTTACGTGGAGACATAGTTACAAATAGAGCTTCCAGAGCATATGCAGCTTACGAGGGTAGAACGAGTGTTACAGTTAATGATATAAAGTCTGTGATAAC
>CAIWKU010000034.1 GCA_903913355.1 uncultured Bacteroidota bacterium
AATTAGGATTGGCCGCATAAGCAAATTCCGGGTTCAATTGCACACTCAAAACCCCCTTCGAAGCAAACACCCCCACCCCCAAAACCGATTCAAGACCCTTGGCTTGAATCATATCCGTCTGGTTCCATCCATACGGGTGGTGACTAGTAAACTGGTTATCCCAGGTAAGCGGCAAAACCTCCAACCGTCCATACTTCCCCCCAATCAATTTCCCCCCGCTAACCCGCTCAATATTCCTATCCACCAACCTATAAATACTATCCGTAGAAATAACAGCATCCGCAAAAAAAGGCCTCGCACACAAAGAACTCCCCACCCCCATCTTCCCCTCCAACTGCAATTGCCGCAACACATCATCCCTGCCCACAATCAAAGATTGCCCGAATAAAGATTGCTGCATGCCCAAAAAAACAAATAGCTTACCAATTACCAGTAAGCTACGTCTATCAAATACTTTCATAAATATATACCCCTTTGCGTCCTTTGCGGGTTCTTAGCGTTCTTTGCGTTCCAGCTTTTAAAAGTATAAATTGAATTCCATTCTACAATTTAATTACCAATTCTAAGAATACCCTTAAGAGCAGTAACGCAAAGAAATAAAAAATTAAACCGCCCTATTCATCGAAACCACATTCCCATCCCCAGCTTTCACCCCATCCAACTTCTCAAACACCGAATTATTACTCACAAACTCCGGCACCAACTGTTTCATCTTAGCCACCATCTGCATCGACCCCTCTCTCTGCTTAGCCAACACCACCAATTCCTCAAAACTCTCCTGGATATGCACCAAATCAGCCTGTCGCACTTTCGCAATCATAATCTTCTCATGATAAGTAGGCAAAGTATTCTCACTATCCATCAATAACTCCTCATACAATTTTTCCCCAGGCCGTAAGCCCGTATACTTAATATCAATATCAATCCCAGGCACCAGCCCATATAATCGAATCATTTTCTTAGCCAGGTCAACAATCGCCACCGGCTTACCCATATCAAACACAAAAATCTCCCCGCCCTTACCCATCGATCCTGCTTCCAAGACCAACTGGCAGGCTTCCGGAATCGTCATAAAAAATCGGGTAATATTCGGATGGGTAACCGTAACCGGCCCACCCTTTTCAATCTGTTCCTTAAACCGGATAATTACCGAACCGTTAGAACCCAATACATTTCCAAAACGGGTGGTAATAAACTTGGTAGGCGTCCACAGAGGATTAACTTGTTTTTCTTCAGCCATCCGGCTAACCATATGCTGGTGTAATGACTGTACATAGGTTTCAGCCAAACGTTTCGAAGCCCCCATCACATTGGTTGGGTTCACTGCCTTATCCGTAGAAACCATCACAAACCGCTGAACATGGTGCGCAACCGATAAATCAGCAATAATTTTGGTACCTAGTATATTGGTAATAATCGCTTCCGAAGGGCAAAGCTCCATCATGGGCACATGCTTATAAGCAGCGGCATGGTATACATAATGGGGTTCAAACAGGGAGAACATTTCACTCATCCTGTCTTCATTAGTAACATCACCCAGGTAAGGAATACAGGTTGTTTTGGTTTTAATATCTTTTAGCTCGAGTTCCAGTTGATGCAAAGGCGTTTCGGCCTGGTCGCATAAAATAATGGTTTGCGGATTGTATTTTAATAATTGTCTTACAATTTCACTACCTATCGATCCGGCAGCACCTGTAACCAAGATTCGTTTATTGCTGATCTGGTTAGCGATTTCATCATTATTGATTTTAATGGGTTCTCGCTCTAGAAGATTTTCAATCTTGATAGTCTGCAATTGCCCTGCTGAAAACTGGCCATTTATCCAGGTATCCAAAGGAGGTACATTCAAAACCTTGATATCATGATCAAGGCAAAAATCAACCAGCTCGTTTTTCTTAGTGGGTGCTAAATCAAAAACTGCAATAATAATTTCATCAATATTTTCAGAAATAGAAATGGTTTGCAATGCACTGGTATGTTGAATTTTGATCCCGTCAACTACTTTACCCACTTTCCTAACATCATCATCTACAAATGCTGAAACGGTAATATTTGATTTCGGATCGTGTTCTAGAATCCTTTTAGTAGCAAAACCGGCTTCTCCAGCACCATAAATAATCACATACTTCCTATCCATTTTATAGTTTCGTAAATAGCTGAAAGCATATTTTATTAAAACACGGTAGGAGATCAGGAATAAAAAACTAAACAATGCATTAATGATGAGAGTAACATTCGAAAAAGAAAGTGCTTTACCTGAATTAGAAGAAACCAGGTTTATAAAAAATAAAACTGAAGTTGTCATCAATATAGCATAACAGATTCGCAATGCATCTTGAACTCCTGTATATCGTATAATTCCAGCATAAGTTCGGAAATTTATGAATACAATAGAGTTAATTAAACAAAGAATTAAAATGCTACCACTAAGATCTTTTATGCTAACTGAATCTAATGAAAGATTATACCTGATTAAATAGGCAAAAAATAAGGAGAATGCACAAATACCCAAGTCAATTATAAAAATAATCCACCTAGGTACAATATTTATCTTTTTAAACATAAAAATTATTCAATGTATAATCTTCGTCTTAAAATTGCAGTAACTAAATATTCGATGTACCTAAACATGGTAAATTTTAGCCTTAAGGATATTAAAAGTAATACAAATTATGAGAAAATCATACCTCTCAGTATAAAATAAGCTTTTTTTAAAGATTATTAGGCTTACTTTTATAACAATATAATTTACTATATAATAC
>CAIWKU010000035.1 GCA_903913355.1 uncultured Bacteroidota bacterium
ATAATATGGGTGGGTACAATAAAACCAGCAACCAGGTGCAACAAACCATTAGCCTGAATGGAAATGCCAATATGCATTGCCAGGGAGCCTATTATGGTGGCAGCCCGGAATACGCCTATATATGGTCTGAAAATGATCAGTTACATGCGTTGCCTTTTAACCGATCCACCAATCAGTTTGATATGGGTAACCAGATATTATCTTCCGCCAGCGGGCCCACCGGACAAAGCGGTGCTTTGTTATCAGTTTCATCTAATGGAACAACTGCCGGAACTGGTATCCTTTGGGCGGTTTACCCAAAAAGTTGTGATGCGGAACATAATGTTTGTCCCGCTATTTTACGTGCTTTTGATGCCAGTAATATTAATAAGGAACTCTGGAACAGTGATCAAACGATCACTAAGGATGCTGTAGGGAGTTACGCTAAATTTTCAAGCCCTACTATTGTAAACGGACATGTTTACCTGGCCACTTTTTCAAATAGTATAGTGGTATATGGTATCAAATAAACGATTAACGTGGTTTTGAAAATCTGAGGTAGCTTCTGAAACGCCAGTAAACCATAAGAAATCCAAATATAGGCACAACAACAGAAAGCAGGATTAGGCTGTTTCGGGTAGGCTTGTCTATTACCTGTCTTTTGAATAACATCCTTAGAAGGTCGATGGCAATTACCAGTAATATAAAATTTACAACAAGGGCTATATAAAATGTGGCGGTTCTCATAGCTGGCACTTTTACTAAATATACGAAATAGGAAACAAAAGGAGGAACAAATAAAAGAAATTTGGTATGGGTTTTGCCTTTGTATTTACAGCAGAACTGAGGAAACCGATTATCATTTATTGATTCCGTACACCCTTTCCGTCTGGGTTTACTTCCTGTAAATTGGTATCTTTGTACACCACACTAAACGATCATCGCCATGAAAAATTCATTTCGGCTGTTGATAATCTTACTCCTCACACAACAGTTTACCCAGGCACAAACAGTATATGCAGGCAACGACGGAGCCATGCGTTTTTTTGAAATGCGCGACGACCAGGGAGCGCTTATTAAAACCGCGAGTGAAATGGGTGTTAAGGGTAGCCCCATGATACAGGACGGATGGGCAGCAGGAACCATTCATTTCAAAAACGGCTTAACGTTCTATGATACGCTCATGAATTTTTCGCTCTTTACAAATAAATTATATATAGCCCGGAATAATCGCTACCTGGAATTGGTTCAACCAGCATCTTCTTTTACCCTTAATTTTCGAAACGAATCCGGTTCAATGGATAGCTATCTATTTAAGAATGGTTATCCCGCAATAGAAGATCACGACAGCAGTTTTATGTATGAAGTATTGTACGCAGGCGAAAACCTGCAATTGCTATCCTGGCAACACAAAAAAGTGATCGAAACTTTTAATTATGGAAGCCCGCACGAAAAAGAATATGCCATCGTACAAAAATTGTATGTATACCTTCCTAAAGAAAAAAAGATGACCCCTTTAAGTTCTTATGCAGTGCAAGCGGCAAAAAAATCATTGCCTGATTATGCAGATAATATTCAGGCTTATGCAGCTTCACATAAATTAAACGGGAAAGACAAAACTCAATTTGTAGACCTCTTATCGTATCTGGACAAAAATCATTGAATAGATTTTAGCTAACTACTTATAACAGGCCCAATTTCTTTTTCTCTTTTTTGCTCAATTCTTTTCCTATCAATTCTTTGGGATAAGCTACTTTGAAGGTTTGATTTGGCATTTGTAATGAAGAACTATGCCCATCTTCTCCAATACAAAAAATTGTGGGTAAAAAACGATAAGGATTAACAATGGTTCCATCTGAATTGTTTCTGATAGCAGAAATCTTTTTCCCGTCAAGGTATCTCACTGATAGGATCATTTCATAACCCTCATTTTCTTTGTTAAATACAGCAATAGGTTGACCCGGTATTACATTGTCCCCTTTCTCAACCAATAATTTTATTGGGGCTCTCACGGTATATTGTGCAAGAGAACCGTCTCTCTGCTGGATAAGAATTTGATTGTTCGTTCTCTTAAATATGACTTTCCCCTTTTCTGATTCTTTCTGTTCATCGCTGCAATCGTATACCAGCCCTGCGCGTGCTGCACAAATAGTATCGCCGGAAGCATAGGAAAATCCGGTACCAAAAAATGCATCTTCCACAGGTTTTCCAAAACTGGCTTCAAAACTGCTTACTTTGGAAATTCGAACAATATTATTCAAGGTTCCCGGTAATAGATACAAAAATCCGGTATCGGAAGGGGCTTTATTTAAATAGTTACCCGGGAAATAACTGTAGGAAAATCCATATGAATAAACAGTAGCAGATTTTTCGGGTTCTAATTTTACCAATTCCCTGTTTCCTCTTTGAACCACAAATATGCCTACATCGCCAAAAATTCCAGACCCCCGATACCCTTGTAAAGTTTTAAAACTGATTCGTATTGTATAATCACCATAAGCTAAACTCTCTGCATTGATACTAATCGTTCTGTCTGGATTTGAAACTGATCTAAGGGTGATGATTCCATTTTGCGAGAATGCCTGGGTAGCCAAACAAATGAATATCAATAAAGAAAGGATATGGGTTTTCATAAGCAGGTTTCCTATTAATTTGATATTGTAAAATAATAAATATTAATACAGATGACAAATAATATTTATATATTTCTACACTATTTTATTACCCAGTTTGGGTAACTGCTTTTTTATTTTTTCAGTATTCTTTTTCATTCTAAAACAAATCGTCTCGTATTAATTCAACACATTCAATACGATCCGCGAAGCATGATGAAAAATGCGGATACTGGATTTTTGGTAATCCGATATTTTGGCATGATAAATATCTGTAAATACCTGCGGGTTCCTATCGAACAATGGAAACCAGCTACTCTGTACCTGAATCATCATCCGATGTCCTTTTTTGAATGTATGGGCAATATCCGATAAAGTATATTTTACCTGTGTAGGTTTACCCGGCACAAAGGGTTCTGGCTTTTCAAAACTATTTCTGAATTTCCCCCTCATCAGATCACCCCGCACGAGCATTTGGTATCCTGCCATTTCATAATGATTCGGTAAAGGCTGTTCATACTGAAAATCGTCGGGGAATACATCAATCAGCTTTACTACAAAATCTGCATCCGTAGTAGAAAGACTTGTCAATAGGTCGGCAACTATCGGTCCTGCCACCGTAATATCTTCTTTCAAAATATCAGTTCGGTAAACCAATACATCTGGTCTTTTTGCAGCAAATCGCTGGTCATCCGTCATATAATCGCCATTCCTTCTTAATTGAATTCCTTCAATAAAAGGGACTGGTTTTGCCGGGTCGCTGATATATTCATCAAAGCTTTTAATATCCGTCAAAAGCTTGTCATCAAAACTGATTTTCCCATTGCGTTCCAGATGCAATATCTGTTGATGACTTTTAACAGGCGGCCATTTATCGAAGGTTTTCCATTGATTGATTCCACTGAAGAAGATACTGGCTTCGGGTATCTGTTCTGCTGATCCTTTGCCTTTGAGGTAATAGTCAAAAAATGGCTGTTCTACCTGTTCCGAAAACCAATCGCAGGTATTGCTGTCAAACAAAATATTCCCTATCCGATTACCTCCATAGCCACCCCATTGACCATGTGTCCAGGGGCCCATTACCAACTTATTTGTATTCTTTGCCTTGGCTTCAATGGATTGATACATATTAAGTGTACCATAACAATCCTCCGCATCGTATAAACCTCCTACCAATAAGGTAGCAATACCCGGCGCAACCTTTTCTGCATGATTCATCGGGTTTCTCGATTGCCACCAGGCATCATTTACGGGGTGATTCATCATATCCTTCCATAAAACCATGGAATCACCCATGATCTTCGAGATCGTATCCAGATTACCCAGTCTGAGAAAATATTCATAACTGTCTTTTGCCGGAAAGGTCACACCATTGGGATATTGTGGACTGGGATTAGGTATTGGTTTTTTCATATGGAAATAGGCGTCCATTTCCATAAATGCACCATTGTGGTGATAATCATCTCCCATAAACCAATCGGTTACCGGTGCCTGTGGGCTCACAGCTTTCAAGGATGGGTGATTACTAAAGGCAGCATGTGATGCATAAAAGCCGGGGTAAGACGTGCCCATGACGCCAACCCGATTATTATTGTTGATTGTATTCTTTACAAGCCAATCAATGGTATCATAGGCATCGGTAGATTCGTCAGTATCTGTGGCTGTTTGCTTATGATCGTTAAACGGACGGATATCTATAAACTTTCCTTCGCTTTTCCATCGCCCACGTACATCCTGTTGCACGTAGATATAATTCTTTGCAAAAAAATATTTACGGGGAGAATTCCAGATCGTTGTAAAATTGCCTTCTCCATAAGGTTTACATGAATAGCCGGTACGAAACAATATGATCGGATGTTTTTCAGTTTCCTCTTTGGGTGTATAGATAGCTGTAAATAATTTTACCCCATCACGCATGGGGATCATCACTTCTTTCTTGGTATAATGATTGACAACCCAGGCAGAATCGATAGATTGGGAGAAACAAAGGATTGGAAAAAAAAGTAATCCGATAAGGCTTTGCTTTTTCATATAGTGTTTTCTGTATTGAAAGATAAAGATTTTACCCAGCCTTATGGGCCATTCTGAAACAGGATACATACGACACGACTCAATTTATTCAACATAAAATGAAAAATAGTGCCGATTCATTTGGAATTACCCGAAATATTCGATAATCTCATTCAGCGATTTATTTAACTGATTTAACATGAAAACAAGAAAAGCGTTTAGATTACCTGCACTTCGTCGTAATATTTTCAGTCCGCTGTTGGTACTGATGGGTTTTTTCGTATTGGCTTTTGCCCATGCACAAAACAGAGATATTAGTTATCTCTCTTCTGGCGGAAAACTGAATCCCTTGCAGGCTATTATGGATATCCGCCATTATACCATTGCATTGAATGTTGATATCGACAAGCAACGAATTGATGGCAGTACCGAAATCAGTCTGTTACTTTCAAAATCCACAGATACTTTATTATTTGACCTGGTGCATTTATTGGAAGTGCAAAAAATTAAAGTGAATAATAAACCAGTACAATTTTTTCAGGCAAATGATAAAATCTATATCACTTCGGATAAAGCATTTACACCCGGTAATCAAATCGTAAAAATCGAGTATGGAGGTGTGCCGCCTGTGGCTGTAAGACCACCCTGGTTGGGTGGTTTTACCTGGACAAAAGACAGAACAGGGAATCCCTGGGTGGTGATCAATTGCCAGAAAGAAGGGGGCAGGGTATATTTTCCCTGTAAAGACCATCCCAGTGATGAGCCTAATGAAGGGGTAGATATGCTGATAACCGTTCCGGAAAATTTAGTGGTGGCCGGTCCTGGTATTTTACAAAAAGTAACGAAAACAAAAGATAAAAAAACCTATCACTGGAAAACGAATTATACCATCAGCAATTATTGTATCGTATTTGATATCGGGAAATATACTGTTGTTGGAAAAGAGTATACTACCTGCCTGGGTAATAAAGTGCCCATTGAATTCTATGTATTGGAAGAAGATATTGCGAATGCAGATAAGATTATCGAATTAAAAGAAAGAGATACCCGGATATTGGAAAAATATTTTGGTGAATATCCCTGGGTGAAAGAAAAAATTGGCATTGGCGAAGTGCCTAATCCGGGCATGGAGCACCAGACTATGATTACGTTCCAAAACAAGTTTGTATATTCTCAGGTAGGTGGGCATGAGTATTCAGCCAATCTGTATCATGAATATGCGCATGAATGGTGGGCAAATAAAGTAACCAATAAAGACTGGGCCCATATGTGGATACAGGAGGGGATAGCTACTTATGCCGAGGCATTGGCGTTTTATGAACTTGGCGGACAAGCCGCGTATGATGAAATTATTGACGGGCACAAACGATCCATCAAATCCAAAAAGCCGATGGTGGGCGGTGAGGAGCTATCAGAAGATGAAACCTATGCAGGGAATGATATTTATACTAAAGGTTCTTTCTTTATGCATAGTCTTCGCTATGTATTGGGCGATTCGATTTTTTTACCTACCCTAAAAAAGCTGGCCACTGATCCAAAATATACGTACGATAATTTTGTAACCACGACTGATGTAGAACAATTATTCAGTGCCGAATCGAAACAAAATCTCAAACCCTTTTTTGATTTTTATACCCGCACAACAGAGGTACTGGATATTTCTGTAAAAGAAACCGGCTTTCAGAAATACCTGGTTAAGGTGAATAATTTTTTTATGCCTTTGCCTTTTGATATCAGTACTTCCAACGGAACAACAAGAACGGTGATTAATAAGGAAGGGGTTATTGTTGCCAGCGCTACTCCGCCAATGGTGGATGGGAAGGGGTATTATTTGAAGAAAATACTTATTCAATAATTGACTCACCTCAGGCCCCTCTCTATTTATAGAGAGGGGGGGTGCCAGGTGTTTCCTTAATGTTATTATATTCAATTATTGTCTTTACTTCAACATTCATCATTCCTTGTTCGATATTCATTTCTTCTTCCCTTCCTCTGCACTGTCTCTCATGCACCTTACCGAGAATCCGATATTTTTATCGTCTACACTCATTAACAAGTCCGGTTTATCAAGGGTAAGGCCGTGCAAATAGGCCATACGGTCGTTATAGGCAGTGCCGGTCCACCAGTAAGCAAAGCAGCCCATTTGTACAAATCTGCCTGCATAATCACAGGAGCCTGCAGGCAATCCGCTAAACCCGCTGGCATTGCCGGTATCAATGGATTGGGAATTGCAATTCCATAAAGTACTAATGGCTTTCATTTTATTGCCAGCTAATGAATCACCCCCCAGGTAAGTGGCCAATTGTTTCCATTCATCTTCATCTGGTATATGCCAACCTGCCGGTGCAAGTCCACGTGGATCATTTACCGCATACCAATTATATAATTTACCATAAGAGCCTGCGTACCTCGCCGAATCAAAATCATACCAGCACCAGGCACCACTGCTGATCTCTTTCCAGTTGTCTGCTTTGGTGATCTGCAGAATGGGGTCTCCATTTCTATAAAAGTTAGTATTGAGATTCTGTTGCATCCATTCCTGCTTGCCAATCAGTACTGAAGGATAGTCTGTCCGCTTTTGTACAAATACAAAAGCCATGCACAGAATACCCATTACTATCCCTGTTGCTTTTTGCATCTGTTGTTTTGTTTAGGAATAAATATATGGGCAATCTTTATATTCCTGAAAAGGGAACTCTTTTATTAATACAGTCTGCAAAGAAATGATCCCCGGTAAATCGTACACGCTGATTGAAAAGATAATTGTATGTGCTTACTTGGACAAGTCTATATAGGTGCAGTCTTACTAATTTTTTTAAAATACTATTCGCAACCCTTTGTTTATTTAGATTTACCCCGAATAAAAAACCCGCTATTCAGCGGGTTCCTGTTGATTCTATTTTACGATGAAAATCTTTATTTTTTATCTAACAGCTGCTGAACCAGTTTTTTCAAAGTCTGGATATCATCGGCCTGCTGTTGAATCTGTTTCTTTTGATCCTGAATGGCATTTTGTTGTTCCTGGATAGCTTTGGTAAGAACCGGGATCAGTGAAATATAATCTACAGAAAGCAGGTGATCTTTGTCTTTTCCTTCGGTAACGATGAAAGGCATTACTTTCTGAATTTCCTGGGCAATAAACCCATTTTCTGTTTTGGTGTAGTTAATGGCATCAATACTATTTTTCTTTTCGTATTGAACGGGTTTCAGTTGTAAGATAGTAGCTAAGCCATTATCTACTGTGCGGATATTTTGTCTCAGTCTGGTATCAGAATTCAAGGAAAGTCCTGAAGCGTTCAGGTTAGCATTGGTATTGATAGCGGTAACAAAACCATTACCGAGTTGAATGGTATTGCTTGCATACACTTTAGCACCGCTTCCTAATGCAGTAGCATTTGAAATCCCATCAGCGGCTACATCAGCCGTATATCCTAAAACGGTATTATTACTTCCGCTAACATTATTAACCAATGATTCGAAACCGATAGCAGTATTGTTATTACCAACTGTATTTTTCTGCATGGCGCGAACACCATTACCTACGTTATTAGATCCCCCCAGGTTATTATACAGGGTATTTAAACCAATAGCGGTATTATTATTACCCTCGTTGTTATTAGACAAACTGGAAGTACCTATGGAAGTGTTACCATTTCCGGAACTAGCAAATACCATTGCATTATGACCAATGGCAGTATTGTTTTCACCGGATGTGATTGCCAGCAATGTTTGATAACCCAAAGCAGTATTGGCAGAGCCGGTAACATTATTAGCCAATGCCAATGCACCAAATGCGGTATTTCTTTCGCCGCTCGTATTATTTGACAGGGTATAAGAACCGGTTGCTGTATTATTTAAGCCAATGGTATTTCTCTGTAATGAAAAAACACCTGTTGCCGTATTGCCTACGCCTTCTGTATTATTCTGCATAGCCATATACCCTTGCGCTGTATTATCGATACCAATAGTGTTCTTTTGTAAAGCAGCGAAACCATTTGCAGAATTACTACCACCAGAAGTATTGCTTTGCAAAGCAAATACACCCTGAGCGGTATTACCGTTACCTGAAGTGTTAGATTGAAGTGCAGCATAACCAACAGCTGTATTACCTAAGCCAGATGTATTCACCAGTAAAGCGGTATAACCTAATGAAGTATTAGAAGCAGCATTGTAATTGCTATTGCCAACCAGTGTTGTATTTTTTCCGTCTTTTGAAATAATTGATTTAACGGGTTCAGAATAAATAGCGCGGGTGTTAACAGGTTTACGGGTAACACCGTCTTTCACCAAAATCGTTTTATTGGCAGTAGTAGTTGGATCCGTAGATACTGCCTGGTATGCGATAGCATTATTCGCATTGTTACTTTGCGCATAACCGCCAATAGCGCTGCAGGTAAGCAGGCAAAATAGGGTTAGTTTCGATCTGTGTAACATAAAATTCGCTTTAATACAAATGAATAGCTGTAATTCAGGATAGAAAGTTAGAACGAATTGAAACCACAGGCTGTCGACGTTGTTATTGTTGTTTTCTGGCTTCGGAAATAAAGAAAGTAGTGGAAATACGACACGATTTCAGTCCATCTACTCAAGCCCCATCGATGTTTTACGCTGTTTTTGTAGTGGTAGAAAAATCGTCTCCGTTTTCTTGAAATTCAACAAAATGATTAACAATGTGTTGCAAAGGTTTATTGATATAAAATAATTTTTACTTTTTTTCGTTCATCGCCTGAAAAAACACTGATTTTGGTCAGTTTTTGGAGATTTGACTCGGTCTGAGGGCTTGTTTGACACGGGGAAGTTATGCACACGGCATGCACATTTTTTGATATATGATTCTTTTCCGCATATTTCTACCACCCGTTTTTTGTTTTTCACCAGCAATCTTTTTCTCAAAACATGATAACACGAATGAATTTAGATACTAAGCATTTAGATAATTACTTAAAGTTTTGGTAAAGAAAAATCTTCTCTTTTGTGTGAAATAAAAACTAATATTAAAATGTCAGTAGTATCTATGATAAAGTGTACTTATTTTACTAAATGAAATTTTTTTCGGCAATAATTTTCTTTCCACTCATTTCATTTTCTCA
>CAIWKU010000036.1 GCA_903913355.1 uncultured Bacteroidota bacterium
ATGATCTCATCAGGTAATTTACTGGTACTTTACCTGGGGTTGGAAATGTCTACGATTCCTATTGCTGCTGCAGCTAATTTTGATCTTGCCAAAAGAAAATCCTCTGAAGCTGCCATGAAAATGATTATTTCATCTGCATTTTCATCTGCATTGGTATTATTGGGTATTTCCTGGATATATGGGGTAAGTGGTAGTCTTGATTTTTCTGTAATATTATTACAGGGGCCGGATTCTCCGTTCAGGATATTTGCTTTTATCTTATTGGTTTCTGGTTTCGCTTTTAAAATGTCTGCAGTTCCTTTTCATTTATGGACGGCTGATGTGTATGAAGGAGCTCCTGTTTCGGTAACCGCTTATTTGTCAGTTGTGTCAAAAGCCTCTGTTGTTTTTGTAATTCTGGCATTTTTGTATAATGCCGGGAAAGCCTTTGCCGATACCTGGTACCATATACTGATTGTATTATCTATTCTTTCGATTATCATCGGTAACCTGTTTGCGCTAAGGCAAAATAATTTTAAACGATTTCTTGCTTTTTCTTCTATTGCGCAAGTCGGGTTTATACTCATTGGTATTGCAGGAAGTTCACAGGTGAGTACTGCCGCTGTGGTCTATTTTGTACTGGTATATGTATTTTCTAATCTGGCTGCTTTTGGGGTGGTTGCCTTGGTAAGTGCGATTAGTGGAAAAGAGAATATCAGTGATTATAAAGCTTTCTATACAACGAATCCCCTGCTTTCCTGGGTATTGACGATTGCCATGTTTTCACTAGCGGGCGTTCCGCCAACTGCCGGTTTTTTTGGCAAATTCTTTTTGCTGATGGCCGGGGCTGCGAAAGGGAATTATTGGCTAATTGGAATTGCCGCACTGAATATGGTTGTATCTTTTTATTATTACCTGCGGGTGGTAAAAGCCATATTTATGGAAGAAAATCCTCAACCTATCGAAAAGCTGGCGATACCAGGTGCCTCCCGATTGGCATTATATATTTGCCTGGCAGGTATGCTCATTGCAGGTTTGGCAAGTTGTGTGTATGATTATATTTATTCAATCAGTTTTGGTTTATAAAACTTTTCTATGGCTATCAATAAAAACCATGAATTTGAGGAACTGGATGGTATAAAATGTGCCATTGTAGAAAAAAATGTTTCAGCAGAAAGGGTTTCATTTTTGAAACAATTACTGGAAATAAATAAATTTACTGTAGTGGTAGTGGCAAGCCCCCCACCCAAAATTGCCCCCGCCCCGCCATCTGCTAACACAGATGAAGCTAATACAGCCATACCTGCTCCTTTACCGCCCGAAACATTTACATTAGGTGTTACGGATGTTATGTTTAATGCAACCAATGCCGTGTTTGGAAGGTTATTAAAAACAGTAGACGGACATGTTGTGACTCTTGCCTACTGGAAGCAGCAGGAATCAGTTTCTCATGACCAGATACCCTATTATGAAAATAAAGGGTAGGTTCTGCCTAATATCTCCTGAGAAATAGATTGGTTGACCAACAGTATATCTCATCAGGTATACTATTCCATAAGCCACTTTTTTTTACACTTATCATTTATCTTATCTTTCAGGTCAATTTTATGACCATGAAAATTTTCTTATTCAGGTTAGTGCCCGTTTTTATTGGTGCATTGATATTTCAGACAGTGTTTTCACAGCAATTGGATTCTGTGATGGGGCTTTATGAGACCCAGCTTCCCAGGGAGAAGATTCATATCCATTTTGATAAAACCATATACAATAAGGACGAAACTATCTGGTATAAACTGTACCTGATGTCAGGAACAGATTTGAGCACCATCAGCAAAAATATCTATGTTGAATGGTATGATACCAGTGGGCGGATGCTCAAACAAACCGTAGCCCCTTTATACCAATCTACCGCAAAGGGTTCATTTGAATTGCCTACGGCTTATGCGGGTGATTTTATTCGGGTAAAAGCTTATACCCGTTGGATGTTGAATGATGATACCAGTTTTTTTTACCAAAAGGATATTCAATTAAATTCTCCCTCAATAGTTGGACAGGCGAAAAAAATAATTGTCTATAAAACCCGGGTGGATGCATTTCCTGAGGGTGGTGAATTGATACAGGGATTGTCTACCCGTATTGCTTTTAAAGCCACCAATCAATTTGGCTCCCCTGTATTTATCAAAGGGGCTGTTTATACAGATAAAAATAAATTCGTAGATACCCTTATTGTAAAACATGATGGTATGGGTTCGTTTAATTTAATGGCCCAGGAAGGGGAAACCTATCATCTTAACTGGACCGACGAATCGGGTAAAAAAGGAATTACCCCGCTCGAGCCTGCCAAACCA
>CAIWKU010000037.1 GCA_903913355.1 uncultured Bacteroidota bacterium
ATTGCAACCAACCGTATCAATTGCTGTAAGAATATATAGGGTTGTTTTTGATGGCCCTGCTATTGGGGTGAGAGAATTGGGATTACTCAATGAATTAGATGGAGTCCAATAAAAACTAGATCCGACTACGGTACCATTTAACGGAACTGTATTCCCAAAACAGATCAGGGTATCATTGCCTAGACTGGCAATGGGATAGGGAACAGGCTTCACAGCTACCGAATCCCTTGCCTGGCATTTTCCTAAATTGGCAGTTACATAATAGATAGTATTTGTAAGCGGAGTTACATAAGGGTTTTTAATATTTTTTACAATCTCGCCTGTTGAAGAAACCCATTGATAGGTAAATGCAAAACTGACAGGCTTCAACATGACAGAGTCGGTCTTGCAAATAGTTGTGTCGGGCCCGGCATCAACTGTAATAAATTTCAGCACATTTACAGTAACGGTATCTGAATTGACACAACCATTATCGTTTACAGATACATAATATTTGGTTGTATCCTGCGGATATACTATAGGAGTTGCTGAATTGCTATTCATAATCCGTAACTGATTAGGACCTGTTGAAGGCGTCCAGTTAATAGTGCCGCTGGAAATATTAACGCCTAGTGCAAGACTATCATTACTACAGATTAAAGTGTCTTTAAATGCCAATGCCAATGCGGGTTTATCCAGCACAACCAATGTTTTGGTTACAGTATCTATGCAGCCTTTGTTATTGGCAACAATCAGACTAACCCTGGTGGTTGTGGGCCCTGGGTATTTCCATGATGAGTCTTTGCTACGTGAAGTATCTGCAGCATTGGTCAGATCACCAAAATTCCATCTCCAACTGTTTACAGAACCATATTTGGTTGCTGTGGTATCTGAAAATTGGTAAGTGTTTAAATAACAGGTACCCTTGATAGTAAATCCTGGAACAAAACCCGGATAAATACTAACTTTTGAAGTAGCAGAATCCTTGCAGCCTCCTGAAGAAGCTACAACCAGCTTAACGATAAAGGTTCCACTGTCTTTGCCACTTTTCAAATAATCATAGGTAGGCGTTGGGTTGGAAGAAGTATCTGTGGTTAATGTAGTCACCCCAAAGTCCCATAAATATGAAATAATGGTTGCGTTAGGTGATTCGTTTTGGAATGTTAGCGTAGTTCCATTACAGCTAATATAGCTGGGTTGTAAAACCGCTGCAGAAATAGAACAATTGGCTACTGTAATATGGATCTCTTTTTTCGTACTTCCGATCAATACTCCGTTTCGAAACTCATTGGCACAAACCGCTACCACATAATCACCGGTAATGGAAGGAGCCGTTCCGGAAATAATGCCTGTTACCGGATTAATCGTAACGGTTGGTCCCATGGGGGAGTACCCGGCAAATATGGTAGAATAACTTACTGGAATATACGGGGGACTGGAAGGAGGATATGGCTGTGCACCTCCGGCGGAATTATCTCCTCCCACCAAACCTGTACAAAAACTATAACTTAAAGAATCTCCGTCAGCATCAACTGCACTAAAATCAAAAGTAAATGGGGAACTATAACAAACAATCGCTGTATCTTTTTGTGCAAATACCGGACTGCTGTTTTGGGAATAATCAACCCCATTAATAACACCTGGAATGGTATTGGTGTAACTTACTCCAATGGCACTTGAATTACCACTCACATTTACAATTCCGGCAATACGGCAGCATCTTTGTACGGTAAGTGTATACCCGGCAGTATTATTGGGTAATACTACCCTTTTAGTATACCTGTCAATAAAATAGCAAACTGGGGGCGGTGAACTGATACAGGGGCTATAGGTAGTTTTATTGGGATTATCTGAGCCTGAGAGAGGAACGGTATATGCCTGACCGGAATAGAGTGTATTGGTGGCATTATCAAAAATTCCCAGATATACAAATTGATCTCTTTGTCCTGCTGTTGAATTGCAACTCAGGTATTGTCTTACTGTTATGTCATAAGTGGTTGTTTGGTTTACCGGGTCTGAGGAAATATACTGATACTGTATCCAGCCCCCTTTCAGGTGATTGGCTAAGCCTGACTGGGTAAAAATCAGGACAAAGAAGGCGGCCAGAACAAATCTCATATGCAGATAGTTACTTCCTTACAGGGTTTAATAATCATCCTGTTTCAAACCGGGTTTTCAGGATTATGTAAAGATAGATTTGTGAAAATACAATTAGCTGTATTTTTTCCGTAATATGAATGTTTATTTAACGGAGTTACAACATCTTAAGTAAGATAGTATAGTGAAGGACAATGCTGCTTAGGAGCAAAAAGAAATGAAAATTATCTGATCAGAACAGAAGTTCCCTTTCTGAAAACCAGTTTACCCTGGTAATCCACCCCTTCCGCCTCAAAAACATAGGTCCCGGAAGCTTGTGGCAAACTGCCCAGGTTTCCATCCCATCCCTTGCCCATTTCAGAGGTAGTAAATACCAATTGTCCCCACCGGTTAAATACCCTGAAATATTTTAATGTACTGATTCCGACAGTGATGGGTCTCAATATATCATTCTTGCCATCTTTGTTTGGTGTAAACGCAGAGGGAACAAAAATTTCGGGGCCTGTTTTAAAAACTTTTACCTCGATTCCATCCTCAGCAAAACAACCATATTGGTCAGATACCTTAACGATATAGTTTATGGAAGTAAAACGATCATCCAACGTAAGGATCGGATTGGCAATTGATGCGTTGCTTAAACCCGTTTCAGGAGTCCAGCTATAACTTACCCCGCCACTTGCCTGTAATTGTACGGGCTGGTTTACTAATATAAAAGTGTCTTTTCCTGCATTGGCAACTACCGGGGGTGCAACGGTGATTAGTAAGCTGTCTAATCCCGGTTTAGGACATCCTATCGTGTCTATTACTTTCAGTAGATACCGGGTTGTTTTTGAAGGAGCTGCAACCGGGTTCAGGATACTGGCATCTGATAATGAATTGGCCGGACTCCATTGAAATGAAATGCCTTTGGCCGAGGCCTTTAATTGTATCCTTGTTCCAAAACAAATCGTAGCATCTGGCCCGGCAATAGATACAGGATAAGGAACTACTGAAATACTCACGGTATCGCGATCCTGACATTTGCCCAGATTGGCGATAACATAATATTGTGTATTAACCAAGGGCTCTACAAGTGGATATTTTATATTATCAATCTGTACACCCGTTGAACTTTGCCACTGATAGCCCAATGCAGTACTAATGGGTTTTAATCGAAAAGTATCGCCAGTGCAAACGATGGAATCCTTTCCTGCATTGACCTTGATAAAATCAAGCACATTTACAATAAGTGAATCGGTATTCTCACATCCATTATCAGTTACATGAACAAAATACCAGGTAGTTGTTTTAGGAAATACAACTGGACTGGAAGTATTTGCATTCAAAATATTCGTATTCGGTAACCAGTTATATATACCGGAATTGGGAACTTTAATCGGTAAACTATCAATACTACAAATTAAGGTATCTCTGAAAGGCAGGTTGATCAATGGTTTTGTATTTACTACCAGTTGCTTATGTACACTATCAATACAACCTTTTGTATTGGTTACAATAAAGCTGATATCTCTGGTGCCGGGTGTCGCATATTTATATTGTGGATTCTGCAATATCGATGTATCTGCAGAAGTAGACGCATCGCCAAAATTCCAGTGCCAGCTATTGACAAGACCATAAGAAGTGGTGGTGGAATCTGTAAACAGAAATGGATTTTGATAACAACTGCCATTAATAGTAAAACCCGGCTTAAAACCCGGATAAACCAATACAAGTGTGCTGTCTGAGCCAATACAACCTTTTGGACCGGTTACCGTCAATGAGGCAACATACCTGCCGGTATCTTTATATATGTAGTCAATAGTGGGTGCAGTAGAACTACTATGAGCCGTATCACCAAACTGCCATAAATAAGAAGTAATTGCTGAGGAGGTAGATCCATTTTCAAAGTGTACTGAAAAATTATTACACTGAATAATTTTTGGCGGAAGATCAGCTTCAATAAAATCGCAGTTCTGCACTTTTAAGATAAAATCTTTCCTATGCTGCGTAAAAGCAGTTCCGTTTCTCCATTCTGTGATACATACATTTACCACATAAGAACCTTCCGGAGGAGCAATACCACTGATAATACCTGTATTCGGGTCAATACTAACAGCCGGGCCTAATGGTAAACTTCCGCTATAAGGTGATAAATAGGGCAATGATAATAAAGAAAGATTATAGCTGGGTACCGTTGTATTACCACCGCTTGCAGATGTAAAAGCATCACAAAGAGAATAACTTAAAACATCATTATCGGGGTCTACCGCACCAAAATCAAGAATAAAGGGTTTATTCGCACAAACCAGAGCAGTATCTTTTATTAAAAATTGTGGACTACTATTATGTCCCGCAGGTAAGGTAGCGGTTCCGGGTATAGTGGTTACATAATTACTACCTACACTTGTTTTCGCACTTAGGTTTGAAATATTGTCAACTCTGCAACAGCCCGTTCTTGATAAAACATAACCATTGGTATTATTGGCAAGGGTTATTGTTGCGGAATAAATTCCTATTTCATAACAAACACTTACATTACCCACCAGACAGGGAAAAGCGGCTGTATTTAATGAGATGGATCTGATGGGTGCTACCAGGGGTAATGGAAGAGAAGTATTTAATAATCCATCTGCATAAATTCCCACAGTTACACTTTCATTTTGTAATAGGGGGCCTGTAGAGGCACAATCCCTGAATAAGCGAAGTGTAATCTTGTAAATACTTGTAGTAGTTCCGTTGGATAAAGGATTGCCTGGGCCCTGGTATTCATAAAACAATTCACCACCCGCAACATGTCTTGCCATGGCAGGTAAGGATAAAAGAAGAATGGCGATTATGTAGAATCCCTTCTTCATACTGGATATATAATTATCGGTCCATGAATCCGAGTATGAACCGGTTCAATAATTCAGGGGCTTCCATCATGCTCATATGTCCCACTCCGGAAAATATATGAATATACGATTTTACTGGCAGCTTAGCCTGCTCCACAATATCTGGCATGGGGGCTGCTATATCTTCTGTACCTGTAACGAATAATACCGGTAATGGGTTGTCTTTCAAAACGCTTGTTTTATCAGAACGGAGTTTCATCGCTGTGTAATACTGGCAAAGACTTTCGTTGGTAAAATAGCTACCCGATTCGATAAAAGCAGTTATTTTTTTAGGTTGGTTTTCCCGGTAGTCCGCGGAAAACAAATTAGGGATACTGGTTTTCAGAAATGCAAATGATCCATGTGTTGAAATGAAATCGATTCCCTTTTCCCGGGTCTTCTTTTTTTCCTTGCTATCAGCATAGGCAGTGGAATGGATCAACCCAAATGCATGAAGGCCTTCCGGATATTTTTCTGCAAATGATAGAGTGATATACCCTCCCATACTATGACCTAGTAAGGTGCATTGTTGAATATTTTCCTCTTGCAATAAAGCGTATATACAATCAGCATAATCACTAATCTGAATAGTTTGCTGGAGACCTGAAGAATTAACTTGTAATATATCTGAATTACCTGAACCCGGCAGGTCCGGTATAATCAATAAACAAGTAGTTTGTAAAAACTCAATCTGTTTCTGCCAGATACGGCTGTCTTCGCCAAATCCATGTAGTAGAACCAGGGGTTGACCTGTACCGATCATCTGATATGATATATTGACAGATTGGTATCGAAATCTTTTTTGCATGTTTGTTACCCCTTTTTTAGCAAAAATTTTTGCTGAATCATTTTTGCAAGATGCCAACCAATTAGCAGCACAGCAAGTAAGGAAGCCAGTTTGTATATATAATCTCCATATTTCACATAAAATGTTTGGCCTGTTAAAACCGGGATTGGGTATTTAATAAAGGCAGCGGTATCCCAGGGTTGTGTTTGAAGAATTTTTCCATTTTCATCAATCACTGCGGAAATACCTGTATTGGCACTACGTGCAACCCATCTTCTGGTTTCAATAGCTCTTAAACGCGCATATTGGAGATGTTGTTTATGTCCCGCCGTATTACCCCACCATCCGTCGTTGGTCATAATGGTTAAAATGTTCGCTCCTTTCTGCACATAGCTACTAACATACTCTCCATATATACTTTCATAACAGATAATAGGTGCTGTGATATATTCATTATCAGGTTTTGCAAAAACTGCAGACTCATCTGATTTTCCGTATCCTCCTGCCGTACCTCCGAATTTCTCAAATACAGGGGCCATGAAATTCAGGAAAGTAGGTAAGGATTCTACTCCTGGAACCAGTTTGCTTTTATTATAGAAAAGAGATGGGGTGTTTTTTTTGATAGATA
>CAIWKU010000038.1 GCA_903913355.1 uncultured Bacteroidota bacterium
CAGCGCCATTGCAAACAATATCATTCAGGAAAAAATCCCGGAACACAGGAGTTCCCTCCGATACTGGCATGGTTTCGATTTTGGGCATCTCTCTTTTTTCACCTGCCAATGGAACGGGGTCCTTGGCCATATAGTACATATGAAAAGAGATGGCTTCTCCCGGAATATCTTTCATAACAATATTCGATGCGTAGATTTTTTCTACTATCCCTCCCCGCCCTCTTACTGTTTTAAACCGTAACCCGATATCTGTGCCGATAAAACTGCAATTAGATACAAACAGATTTCTTGCACCGCCACTCATTTCACTGCCAATCACAAATCCGCCATGTGCATGATATACCGTGCAATTACGGGCAATCAGGTTTTCTGTAGCCAAACCCCGTTTTCTTCCTTCTTCATCCCTGCCTGATTTGATACAGATACCATCATCACCCGTATCAAAAGAGCAACCTTCTAATAAAATATTGGCGCATGATTCAAGGTCCAGCGCATCTGTATTCTGACCATATGCAGGATTTTTGACGGTAACTCCCTTTATGGTGATATGCTGACTAACCGCTAAATGCATGGTCCATGCCGGAGAATTTTCGAATGTGATCCCTTCCAGTAAAACATGCTTGCAGTTGGTGAACCGTAACATATTGGGGCGTAGAAAATCACGGATAGATTCAAAATCTTTGAGTTGTTTTCCGCCGCTTAATTTACCTATATCACTGGTTAAGGAGGCGGTTAAAGCCCCGGCTGAAGGATACCAAGCCGTTTTGTCATCGGTTAATACACCGCCGGAAGCGACTAATTTTTTCCATTCTGAATCTGTGATTTTCCCTTTCTTCAATGGCCTCCAAACATTTCCTGAACCATCGAATATGCCGGCACCAGTAATGGCGATATTTTCAGCATTGGTGGCTGAAATGGGTGACTGACATCGGGCAGCAGCTACTCCTTCATAAGAAGCTTCTACCAGTGGATATTCTGACCTGTCTGGCGTAAATAAAATCAAAGCTCCTCTCGCAGCATATAATTCTACATTCGTTTGTAATACTATCGGACCCGTTAACCATAGTCCTGCTGGAATAAGAACGGTTCCTCCTCCCTGTCTGGCACATTCAGTAATGGCTTTGTTAATGGCAAGCGTATTCAGCGTATTGCCATCACTTATGGCACCGTAAGTAATGATATTACAGGTATCTTTTTTAAAATGCGGCTGGTAAATTTTGGGTAGTTCATATGCCAGCTTCTCCGGGTGCGCAGATGGCTTTAGGGATTGGGCAAGCGGGAGATTTTTTTGCCTAAGTTCATCACAAACCAGGGAAGCCATGAGAGATGCCCCATATTCAGAAAAATGGGTATCATCTTTTCTTCCGTCCGGAGCCGTTTTAAAATGCTTTGGGTCTATCCACAGAAATATTTTTTTAGAACCTTCTACTCCATGCTCTTCAATTAATGCCTGGCTGGAATGATGCAGGTCTATTAAAGGAACACTCATTTCTTTGGCAATAGCCCTAACCACATCGGGATACTCACCATGCTGGTCTACAAATTTTCCGTCTTTATCAAATTTTCTTCGCATTACCGGTGTAACAAGGATTGGATTGGCCCCTTTACTTCTTGCATCTTTTACAAAACGAACGAGGTTATCACGGTAAGTAGTTTGCGGTGCTGCATAACGGTTACTATCTTCTATTTTTTGATCGTTATGTCCAAACTGGATAAATACCCAGTCATCTTTCTGCAAATATTTCATTACAGTATCCCAGCGGCCTTCTTTCAGGAAGCTTTTGGTGCTTCTGCCATTCACCGCATAGTTTTTGATAAAAACATCACTGTTAAAATATTGCGGAAATAACTGACCCCATCCTCTTTCCGGGTTATCTGCCAAAGGCTTATCTGCCATGGTGGAATCACCAATCATAAATATACGAACCGGTGATTTGGGTATTTGGAAAGAAAGCGTTGTGAGTGCAAACAACAGAA
>CAIWKU010000039.1 GCA_903913355.1 uncultured Bacteroidota bacterium
GCACCACCCAAAATTGCACCGATCTCTAAACTTGCTGCCAGCAATACCGATGTTTTTAAACTGATCATGTTTAGATAAGCCTCTAATGATACATTATCCATTTTTTCAAAATCAATATCCAGTTGCTGTCCCTCACATACTTCCTTTGCTGTTTTATTAAATAATTGAAGTATCCGATGCAGGTATTGGGTATCTATTTTATTTAGGTATTCATAGGCCTGTATCATCATCACATCCCCGGTAAGCAATGCGGTATTGGCTCCGTATTTTATATGCACGGTTTCCATCCCCCTGCGTAGTGCAGCCTGGTCCATGATATCATCATGTATCAGCGTGAAATTATGGAAGAGTTCTATGGCAGTAGCTACTTCATAAGTATCGGGCCTGATCTCATCAAACAGTTCATTCCCCATCAAACACATCACGGGCCGTATACGCTTGCCTCCCCATGATAAAAAATACTCTCCGGGCTCATACAGTGTGGCCGGAGTATACGGGAAATGTCTTACCGAAAACCTTTCCCCGAAATCTGCTACCAGTTCTTTAAATGTGCGCATACCACAAACCTAATTATAAATCAAAAACAGCCCTTCATAAACCTTAACTATTCTTTGAACATCCCTGAGGCTGTTTTGGCATGGTTTTGAGTACTTAGCTGAAAACATTTTATGAAAAAACTACTATTCCTGTTACTACTCAGCTTATCTGTAGCCTGTTTACAGGCGCAGGAAGTAAATACCGGCTCTGATTATAAAACCGCTTTGGGTTTAAAAGTATACCCTGGGGCTGTAAGTGTAAAACACTTTATTTCACCAAATACGGCTATAGAGGGTTTGGGCTATATCTCATCAGATGGCTTCCGGCTGGCCGGTTTGTATGAATTGCATTATGATATCAGTGGTGTGGAAGGCCTTAAATGGTATGTAGGCGGCGGCGGACATGTAGGGATCTGGAGCGATTCCTGGAAAGCCCAACACCTGGGAAGCAATGCCGCACTCGCTATTGGAATAGACGGTGTACTGGGTCTAGACTATAAAATAAAAGGAGCCCCGCTAAACCTCAGCTTCGACTGGCAACCTTCGTTTAATATTATCGGGTATAGTTATTTTGAAGGAGGATGGGGAGGATTGGGAGTGAGGTATACTTTTTAGGGGTTGGGGTTGGGTGTTGGCAGTTGGCACATATGTAGTCAGAACACAAATACAACCCTAAACCAAAAAGAGGCTTTTCACGAACTCGTGTTTGTCAAAGATGATCAGGTCATCGATTTTTTCGCCTACACCAATATATTTTACGGGGATTTTGAATTGGTTGGCGATCGCAAGCACTACGCCGCCCTTGGCTGTACCATCCAGCTTGGTAATACTGATGGCTGAGACATCGGTGGTGGCAGTAAACTGACGGGCTTGTTCTACGGCGTTTTGTCCGGTGGAACCATCCAATACCAGCATGATTTCATTAGGCGCATGTGGTATTACTTTCTGAATGGCTCGCTTGATTTTACTAAGCTCTTCCATCAGGTGCAGTTTATTATGCAAACGACCTGCTGTATCAATAATTACTACATCTGCTTTTTTGGCAACAGCACTGGCAACAGTATCATAAGCAACTGCACTTGGGTCTGATCCCATGGCCTGCTTTACAATTGGCACACCTACCCTTTCACTCCAGATGGTTAATTGATCTACTGCTGCGGCACGAAAAGTATCTGCCGCACCCAGTATTACCTGATTACCGGCTTTTTTATAATTATGTGCCAGCTTACCTATGGTGGTGGTTTTTCCTACACCATTTACACCCACTACCAATATTACATAAGGCTTTTGCCCTTCGGGGATCGTGAAATTTTTATAAGAATCTTCAGGCGCATCAACCAATATCGCTTCGATCTCTTCCTGCAAAATTGTATTCAGTTCGGAGGTACCCAGGTATTTATCCTGTTTTACCCTTTTCTCTATTCTTTCAATAATTTGTATAGTCGTTTCAATCCCCACATCCGCCCCAACCAGGGCTTCTTCCAGGTTATCCAATACCTCTTCATCTACCGTACTCTTGCCGACAACCGCTTTAGAGATTTTTGCAAAAAAACCTTCACGCGTTTTTTGCAATCCCTGATCCAGGCTTTCTTTTTCCTTCTTACCAAACAACTTTCCAAGAAAACTCATGATGTAATTTGAAAATTTGAAAATTTGAAAATTTGAAAATGATAGTATTCGAAAACCAATTTTGCCCTGGGTACTATTGAGCCAATTTTCAAATTTTCAAATTACCACATTTTCAAATTAACCTTCCGCAAAATACAAAAGCCTTCCCATCTTTGTATACGGGAAAGCTTTTCTATATCGCATAGCGATAACAATTATTTTTCTGCTAAGAAATCCTTGATCTTATCCTTGTGCACGATCGCTTCTTTGAAAGTGTATGCGCCGGATTTAGGACTGCGTACAGCCTTGATCACTTTCGTCCAGTTTTTTGCTTCTGCTGCTGCTTTCTGGTCTTTGGTCTTGATAGCCGTTTTAGCTGCTTTTGCCATGATTATTTAATTTCTTTATGAACAGTTACTTTTTTCAGAATCGGGTTATACTTTTTTAACTCCACACGTTCAGGTGTGTTCTTCTTGTTTTTGGTTGTGATGTAACGGCTTGTACCGGCAAGACCACTGGTCTTATGCTCTGTACATTCCAAAATCACCTGAACCCTGTTGCCTTTCCTTGCCATTGTATTAAGTGGTTTTCTTTGTTATAATTAGATCTTTGATCCTTCAGCTCTCATTCCTTTGATTACTGAAGCCAACCCATTCTTGTTAATGGTTCTGATTGCGTCTGTAGACACTTTAATGGTTACCCAACGATCTTCTTCTGCAAAAAAGAAACGCTTTTTCTGCAAATTGGGCAGAAAACGACGCTTGGTTTTAATGTTTGAGTGAGAAACACTGTTTCCAACAATGGGCTTTTTACCTGTAACCTGACATACTCTTGCCATGACTCTGAATTTTTTTCCGATTTTTTCGGGAGGCAAAGGTAAGGAAAGACAGCAAATTAGCAATACGAAAACCTGTTTTTTTAAATAATTTCTTAACAGTGAGGGGGTAAACAGGGTTGGAAAATGCCAAAATTAGTAATTATTCACATTTTTGAGAGGGAAATGGCTTTCGGGTTTGGAGTTTTGGGTTTGGGGTTTGGGGGACTTTTGTAGGAATTCAACTGAATTTCAATCATTTCTGGGGAATTCGGGATAAATATTTATCTTCCTTTTCTCCAAAATTACTGCTATGAGGTTTAAGTTGAGCTTCTTTTTGTTATGTATCTCTTTGTTATTCAACCAATCTTTTGGGCAATCCGGGTATTTTTATCCTGATGCTGCCGGTAAAATGAATCCGGGAATTCCAACGCCTGAGCAGTTTTTAGGCTATGCGATTGGATCACAGCATACCCGGCATGATAAGATTGTGGAATATGTCAAGGAACTGAGTAAAGTATCCGACAGGGTCAGTTACCGTATTATTGGAGAAACCTATGAACATCGGCAACAGATTATTGCCATTTTTAGCTCAAAAACAAATCATGCTAAGCTGGAAGAAATTCGAAAAGCACATCTGGCCGGTCAATCAACCGGTAATACTGCGTCTGTACCACTGGTTATCCACCTGGCGTATAATGTACATGGTAATGAACCTTCCAGCAGCGAAGCTGCCTTATTAACCGCTTATTATTTAGCAGCCAGTGAATCAGAAGAAACCCAAAAATGGTTGACGGATATGGTGATTCTGATGGATCCGAATATTAATCCGGATGGTCGCGACAGACATACATTCTGGGCCAATATGCATAAAGCAGATCCGGCAGTGGCGGATCCGGCTGACAGAGAACATAATGAAATATGGCCAGGCGGCAGGTTCAATCATTATTGGTTTGATCTGAACCGGGATTGGTTTTTAGGCACTTTCCCGGAAACAAGGAACCGGATTAAATTTTTTCATGAATGGAGGCCCTATGTGCAAACAGATCATCATGAGCAAGGCACAAATGCCACACATTATTTTGATCCGGGTAAATACAGCAGTAATAATCCAGTTGTGCCCGATTATCTATACAATACCATCTATCCAAAATTCGGCGAGTATTTTGCCGATGCCATGAATAAGATTGGGTCAATGTATTTTACCAAAGAATCTTACGATAAACTCTATCCGGGTTATGGAAGCAGTTATATCAATTTTTATGGAGGTGCCGGATTTCTGTTCGAACAGGCCAGTAGTCGGGGTTTGGTGCAGGAAACCACTACCATCCCTCTCAGTTTTGCGTTTACTATTCGCAATCATTTTACGATGTCATTGGCCACCATCCGGGCCTCATTGGCAGAAAAAAATTCTTTGCTGAAAATGCGGAAAGAGTTTTTCAAATCTGCGAATGAGCAGGCCAAAAAAAGTCCGATCAAAGCCTATGTTTTCGGAGATCCCAAAGATGAAACACGTACCCGTGCTTTTATCAGTATGTTATTGATGCATGAAATTGAGGTATTTGAAAATGATCAAAACAAATCAGTAGAGGGAAAGAAATTCGAATCGGGCAAAACGTATATAGTACCGATTGAACAGGACAATTATATCATGGTGAAAACCATATTTGAGAAAGCCATCCCATATACCGATAGTACTTTTTATGATGCGTCTACCTGGAGCCTGATCCATTCTTATGGTTTGCCTTATGGAGAGATCAAAACTCCTTTTACAAAAGGGAAAAAGATCAGTTCATTGGCAGATAGAATGGTTCCGGAAGTAAAAATAACCAACGAAGCTTACCTATTTGAATTGACTGATTACAATGCCCATAAAGCCATCTATGCTTTACAAAAAGGAGGTGCGATTGTACAAACCGCATTCAAACCCTTCAGTATCCAGATTGATGGAAAAGCAAAAAGTTTTGGATATGGTACGGTGGTGATTCCTGTACAGAGACAAATTCTTTCTGCTGATTCGCTGTATCGATTA
>CAIWKU010000040.1 GCA_903913355.1 uncultured Bacteroidota bacterium
CGCCGCCATAGGGAGAAAGAACATCTTCCCCAAGGAAAACAGCATTTTCATCTTCCCGCATTTTCTGAATAAAAAAATCATTGATAAGTCTACTATTGGAAAGCAATTGCTTAAAACGGGGAATAAGATTGTGAATGACCTCGAGATCTTGGCAGAGAATATCGAGAATAGTAAAAGAAAAACCGTCCTACTGAAAGTACTTCCTGCCTATAAAGTATTTGAAGAGCTGGTTATCTATTATGGAGTGATAGGTATGCTGGATTTTATTAAGCAAGGAGCTTTTGCCTCATTTGAAGAAATGACTACTGCCCTTCCTTTGAAAACGAAACGTACAGAATGGGTGAATATCGGTGGGCAATTGATTCATACAGAAGACTTGTCTCAGTTAAAAGAAAAAATACATACCGGTAAAATAAAATCATGGAATCATGTCCATGATCATTACAGGCAACTGGGTGAAAAGTATCCAATTCAAAAACAAAAACATGCATTAGCCGCTCTGTCTGAAATAACAGGTATCTCTTTAAGAAAAATGGATGAACATCAATTCTCTAACCTTCTAAACTCGGTGATTGCAACAAAAGAATGGATGACCAAATGCATTTATGATTCAAGGGCCAAAGACTATGTAAACCCATTCCGAAAAATGGTCTATGAAAATGCGCAGGAAATGAATGCCGTAATGGGAAAACTGGAGGACAATAGTTTTATCAAACAACAGGTTGCCGATCTTCAATCATTCAAGAAAGAGATCAGTGCTTTAAAAAGAAAATTTAAGCTAAAAGCGTAAAATAATCCCGGATGTTTTGGCATCCGGGATTACTACATTCTTATCCGTCTATCCATTATAAACGAATACCCAATCCTACCTGGATCTGCTGATTTGTCCACTTATCTTTATTGTCTATATCATTTATATTCTGTAAACCGATATTATACCGTGCATACAAACGAAGAGCAGATAAATTGATTTGAGCACCAACTACAGCAGCAAAATCACCTGATTTAAATGCAGCCTGGCTATTCTGCAAAATAGTCTTATCCTGTTTTAGAAGAATACTATATTGGGGACCAGCATTTAAAGTTAGCAGCCCATTCAGAATAGAATAACGCAATAAAACAGGAATTGAGAGGTAATCCAATTTCACTTGTTGCTGACCATTAAAATTTGCACTTAAAGAGCCCGATCCATAGATTGCCTGAAAATTAGAAGGCTTGGTGCTTGACTCATTCCAAAGAAGTTCAGGCTGAATACCTAGCTTTTTTGTAAAATCCAATTCAGCAAAAGCCCCAAGATGATAGGAGAAATCAAATCCATTATTGAAAGACTGGCCAGCTATTTTATTCATATTCCCGCCGCCTTTTATGCCAATTCTGAAACCCTGGGCTTGGAGGGTGGTTGTCAATGCGATCATCGCAAAGAATGCTATACATGTTTTCTTCATAAAAATTGATTTTGTTTAACTAACTATTCAATGATTATGCCAGAAAAGAACAGACCCCTTAAAAACGGGTTAATTAATGGATAAATGCCAAATCATCTATCATTTTGAAATAACCAATGTCTATAGGAACCTTTGGCGACCTATTTATGCCAATTCAATTAAAGTGATCTCAGGAAGGATTCCTACTCTGCCAGGATAGCCAATAAAACCATACCCCCGATTTACATATAATTTTTGTTTCCCCTCCTCATATAAACCAGCCCATTGTTTGTACATCCATTGAACCGGGCTCCACTTAAAATAAGGATTTTCGAGCCCAAACTGCATACCATGTGTATGGCCGGCGAGCATCAGGTCTATATCCGGGTATTTTACTTTTACTTCTGCATCCCAATGGCTGGGATCATGGCTTAACAGTATTTTAAAAGGGATATTTTCTGTACCCGGATAGGCTTCACTCATTTTGCCATATTTTGGGAACCGCCCTTTTGCCCCCCAGTTTTCAATCCCTAAAACAGCTATCTGTTGCCCGCTTTTTTCCAGGAGAACATGCTCATTCATCAATAAACGCCATCCCAAATGGGCATGAACCTGCTTTAAACGCTCCAAATTCTCAATTTTTGCCTCTTTTGAGGGCCAGGCCACATAATCCCCATAATCATGGTTTCCCAAAGAACTGTATACGCCCATTGGGGCGTTTAGTCTGCCGAAAACATCCATGTAATCCTTCATTTCATCTGCCCGGTCATTAACAAGATCACCCGTAAACAGGATAAGATCCGGTTTCTGCTTAATAATCATATCTACCCCATGGTTTACGGCTTCCTTATTACTAAAACTACCGCTATGTATATCACTGATATGAAAGAATTGGCAAAATGGGGCGGCAATTGGAAAATAGCAGCATAAAAATAAACAGTGACGGAGGCAGCTCGCTCCTCCGGCCGCGGGGATGTTGTGTGTACACCCTCGCGGCCGGGCGCAGGAGTACCCGAAATAGTTATGCACAAGCAGATGAATTGAAGATGAATTTTTGTGCTATATTTAAATTATGTACAAATCATCGAATTATTGTTGCACCAAAAGGACTGCTTATATCTCGCAAGGGATACGGTTTTCGATGAACCGGTACAGTAGGCAGTCCTTTTGGTGTCATAATACCGCCCTTTATGGCTAATCAATGGTTCAAATTCTACGGCGGCGAATATCTAGCAGACCCTAAAATGTCTGCATTAACTCC
>CAIWKU010000041.1 GCA_903913355.1 uncultured Bacteroidota bacterium
ACGGGAGAAGAAGCAGAAGGAGGAGGAGGAGGAGGAAGAGGATGAGGAGGAGGAGTAGGAGTTGTAGGAGGTGAGAACAAAAAGAGGAGGGAGCAGGAGGAGGGAAGGAGAAGGGGAGGGGGCTCTGCGCAAGGCTGGGGGCAAGGCTGGGGCACGTCAGCCAATAATATTCGTAGTAATAGTAAGTAGTAACAAAAGCACAACAACGCAAGTTCATCATCATCTGTGCCTGTGCCGCACTCCGCTCCATGTAAAATACTTTGGGGAATGGGCAATATAGATAAACTGGCAGGCACCACTCTTTTTAAAGAACAGATTATGGCCGGAGTATCTGAGGAAGAAATCAGAAAAACCTGGGAGCCTGGGCTAAGTCAGTTTAAAGAAATGAGAAAAAAATATTTGCTCTATCCATAGTCATGAATAACCGCTTTCTCATTCAAACCCTTTTTACGGCTTGGTAACTTCCTGTAGAAGATAAAAAATAGATTGGTAATTTTTGTGTGTCGCTTCCTGTAATGACATTTCGCAGGTTTTGCCTGAGGAATAGTACCCGTCGTATTGATTCTGCAAAACTTCAGCAGATTCTTCCTGAGTAGCCGATTTTGTCAGCTCCGGGTAATAAAATCCACGGTCACCCGCCATGCCACAGCATCCGGTGGATAATGGAATATCGGCAATTTCTGCACAGTCTTTTCCAATACGCTGCAATTTCTGCATCAGGTTCATTTTATATACTGTACAAACCGGATGAAAAACAATCCTTTTCATCTTTTTTGTAACCTGCAATCTTGGCAATAAATAATCTGCTGCAAAATCGATACTATCAATAAACCTGAGTTTATCAAAATACAATTGATTCGTTTCTGTTAAATAAGGTCTCGCGCTTTGTATAGAATGCGTGCAGGAGGTAACATCCATTAATACAGGAGATTTCCCTTGCCTTGTCCATTCCCATAATTTTTCAATGGTATCATTGACTGTTAGCCGGTAAGCCGGTATAAATCCTTTAGAAGAAAATAACTGTCCACAGCAAACCCCTGAAGTATCATTGGCAATAAATAGTGTAAGCTTTGCCTTTTCACATAGTGAGTTTACGAGCTCTGCAATAGAAACCTCTTCTGTTTTATCGGCCCCCATCATTCTCGTTATGCAGGAGGGAAAATAAACGACATCCGCCCCGGGTATATTATTGGGTTTTATCTTAACCGGTTTACTGATTGCATTTGTCCACAATGGAAATGCAGGTAGTATCTTCTTTATGGCACCGGTAAAATTCGTCATGCTTTTTCTTCCTGCCAACCGATTAACCAGGTTACCGCTTTTCAGGGCTATTTTAACCAACCCTTCTACCCTGCCAAAATGTTTGGCAATCTGTAACGCTGTTTTATTGGCAAGACTGGAATGATTTTCTCTTCTGAGTCTCTTGATCAATTCACCAGTGTTGATTTCAACTGGACAATCGGTAGCACACATTCCATCTACTGCGCAGGTATCCATGCCGGAAAATCTAAACTCCTTACTAAGGGTTTCAAAATTGTCCTTATCTCCGGCTGACTGTAACCTTTGTAATGAGCGGCGGATCTGGATTCGCTGCCGAGGTGTTAAGGTAAAATTTCTGCTTGGGCATCGGTGTTCGCAGTAACCACATTCAACACATTTATCCACTTCTTCCTCAACCACGGGCATGGTTTTCATATTTTTCAAATGGCATTGATCATCCGGGTTAATGATGACGCCTGGGTTGAGGATATTTTCGGGATCAATAATTTTTTTAAGTGTCTGCATCACCAGATATGCATCATCACCCCATTCATCTTTTACAAATGGGGCAATCTGTCGGCCGGTACCATGTTCCGCTTTTAATGAACCCTGGTACTTGTGAATAATTAAAGCGGCCAGATCATTATTAAAGGCTTCAAACACCTGAATTTCTTCTTTTGAATTTACCGGTTGTGTAACCAGGAAATGAAGATTCCCCTCTTTGGCGTGTCCAAAAATGATGGCATTGGTATATCCATATTGTATGAATAAAGCCTGAAGATCCCTAACGGCTTTC
>CAIWKU010000042.1 GCA_903913355.1 uncultured Bacteroidota bacterium
AGTCAGGATTAGCCAAAATATTTCGAAAGCTCCTCCAGGCAACTCGCCTCCACTGTATATACTTAACCAGGTATTCCGAATTTGATGTTTCATTGATTGGATTTTTGCATGAGCACCCTCATGCGGCTACTATTTTTACTACATACAAATCAATTATCATGAAACTTATTATAACCACCCTATCTATTTTTTGTATCAGTATCGTTTCTGTAAAAGCACAAAAAGGTTCAAACCTGACAAAGATTTTACCTGCTTATTATGATATCAAAAATGCATTGGTTACCAGTGATGCAAAAAACAGTTCTCTCAAAGCAACCGAATTTGTACAAATACTAAAGAGTATTGATTCTAAAGAACTTTCAGAATCGGATAGCAAAGTATTTATTCCCTTACAGGAAAAACTAAATTCGGATGCAAAATCTATTTCTGAGAATACAAATATTGAAAACCAAAGAGATCATTTTGCAACCCTCTCTCTATCAATATACACATTACTAAAAGCCGTAAAAATTTCTGAGCAGCCTGTTTATCAGGAGTATTGTCCCATGAAAAAAATGTATTGGCTAAGTAATGAACCCGCTATCAAAAATCCATATTATGGAAAAATGATGCTGACCTGCGGAAAAGTGACCGATACTGTAAAATGAGCATAGCTGCCATTTACAAAAAAGTTACGCTAGGTAATCCATAGTATAAACCTAATTCATTTTCATGAAAAAAATAATCCTTGTAACAGGGAAGTTTTGTCTACGGATAATCAAATCGATTTTTATCCGAAAGAAAGACTGTTGCCGTTAAGAAAGGCTTTAGCCAAATAAGTGTATGGGATTATTTGATTTTCAAAAAGCTCAGAAATGAAATTGTTGATATATATAGTAGCGATGGCGCTTACTCTTCAGTGTTCTGCTGCCTTGACACAAAACCTAAAGAGACCGGAAAAAGACAGTAGCATCTCCTTCAAAGTGTTCGGCGCGTGTGAACAGTGCAAGCAACGTATTGAAGATGCCGCTAAAATCAGAGGGGTAAAATCAGTTAGCTGGGATGTTGATACCAAACAATTATCCCTGGTATACAATCCATTGCTGGTTTCATTGGAAAAAATACAAAACCGCATTGTATCTGTAGGGCATGACCTGGAGAACAAAAAAGCAAGGGATCTTGTGTATCAGCAATTACCCTCCTGCTGCCATTATCGTGAAATGGAAACGATGCAGGCTAATCTTTTAGCTGATAGTGTAAAAACTGTTACCCAGCTTAGTACATCAGATGGATCAGTAAACCCAGGCATTACTCCAATAATTTCTCAAACCCATATCATTAAAGGGCTGGTGGTTGAATCAGACACAAAGGGTAAATTTAATCCCTTATCAAACGCAAGTATTCACTGGCTGGGAAGTAATAGCGGAGTGGTTACAGATAGTTCGGGCATTTTTCAGATCAGACATAGCGGCAATTTCAGCAGATTAGTAATCAGTTATACAGGATACCAACCTGATACCCTTACGGTAACTGATATGAATGAGTTAAAAATTGTGTTAGCTTCTAACCAACAACTGAAAGAAGTTACCGTATCCAACCGGCAAAGAGCAAGTTATATTTCTTCGATGAGTCCTATCAGAACAGAAGTGATGACCGGAAAAGAATTATTAAAAGCTGCCTGTTGTAACCTAAGTGAAAGTTTTGAAACCAATCCTTCCGTAGATGTATCCTATAATGATGCCGTTACAGGATCTAAACAAATACAATTATTGGGACTAAGTGGCAACTATACACAGCTTACGGTTGAGAATCTGCCCGGTCCCCGTGGTATTGCCACACCATTGGGTTTAAACTCAATAGCGGGCCCCTGGATAGAATCTATACAGCTTACCAAGGGTGTTGGCTCAGTAGCGAATGGTTATGAAAGTATTGCAGGCCAGATCAATGTGGAATTAAAGAAACCAGAAAACAGTGAACAATTACTGGGCAATGTGTATATAAATGATTTTGGCAAAACGGATCTGAATCTAAACCTCGCTACAAGAATCAACAAAAAATGGTCATCAGGTTTATTATTACACGATGATTTTTTAACCAATAAACAGGTAGATTTTAATAAGGATGGATTCAGGGACCTGCCTACAGGTAATCAACTCAGCCTGATAAACAGGTATCAATTTGATAATTCTATGGGCTTGCTGGTACAACTGGGTTTTAAGGTACTGAATGACAAGAGAACGGGCGGGCAAACCGCTTTTGATCCGGCTACGGATAAAGGAACTACGCTTCATTATGGTTTGGGTATCAACACAGAACGTTATGAAGGTTTCGCTAAAATTGGGTATGTATTTCCACAACAAAAATATAAAAGTATCGGGCTTCAGTTAGCAGCCATCTCCCATACCCAGGACTCTTATTTTGGGTTAACCAACTACCAGGCAAAACAACAGGGTTTTTATACGAATCTGATCTATCAATCCATTATTCATACAACAGACCATAAATTCAGAACAGGGTTAAGTTTTCAATATGATCATTATGATGAAACACTGAATCTAACAAATTACAACAGAAAGGAAATCGTACCGGGCGCATTCTTTGAGTATACCTATACGGCTTCTACAAAATTTAGTGCAGTAGCGGGTATAAGAGCAGACAATGATAATCTATTTGGATTTTTTATTACCCCCCGTTTAAATATACGGTATGAACCCATTAAAGGAACTGTGATCCGTGCCAGCGGAGGGCGGGGACAGAGAACGGCAAATATTTTTGCAGAAAATACAAGTGTATTGGTAAGTGCCCGTCAATTACAAATTATACCCAGCAATGGGGGTAAAGCATATGGCTTAAACCCTGAAATTGCGTGGAATAAAGGGGTGAGTATAGATCAGGCAATCAGGCTTTTTGATAATGCAGCACAACTAAGTATTGATTTTTTCAGGAATGATTTTACAAACCAGGTGGTTGTGGATATGGAAAATCCGAGACAGGTAAAATTCTATAATTTGCAGGGCAACTCTTATTCAAACAGTTTACAAACCGAACTCAGCTTTTTGCCTGTCAAGGAATTAAGTGTGAGAATAGCCTATAGATACTATGATGTAAAAACCAATTACAGCGGACAATTACTGGAACGGCCATTTATTTCCGGAAACCGTGCTTTTATCAGTTTTGATTATACAACAGCCAATTCGTGGAAGTTTAATTATACAGTTACTTATAATGGAAAGAAAAGAATACCCAATACAGCAAGTAACCCGGTTCCCTACCAGTTGCCTAGTTATTCGCCCGATTATGTATTAATGAATGCACAAGTAAGTAAAACCTTTGGTAATAAGCATCCCATGGATATTTATTTTGGTGCAGAAAACATCACTAATTTTTTCCAGAAAGGAGTGATTGTATCAGCCGACCAACCCTTCAGTCCTTATTTTGATGCTTCCATGGTATGGGGTCCGGTGAGTGGTAGAATGTTTTATCTAGGCTGGAGGATAAAAGTCAAATAACAGCATAGTTAGTATCATTACGCTATTCAACTTATTCTCGACGACATGGGTAGTTTATAATTGATA
>CAIWKU010000043.1 GCA_903913355.1 uncultured Bacteroidota bacterium
CCTGGTACGGCTGCATCACACTAACTTGTACTGGCTGACCGCCTCCGGTAGCCCCAACACTAATAGTGCCACCATTCAAAGGAATACTAATTGGGCCACCGGAACCATTAATAGCTACAGGCCATTTGGTAGCATTATCTGCAGTTCCATAAGCTTTCACTGGATTTGGTCCTGCATTCGCTACCACAGCTGGTACGTTGGTAGCACTAGGCGTATTCGTAGTACCACTATTAGCGGCGGCACTCACTCCTAAACTACCTGTTAATGCTGGCAATGTACCGTTAGCATTACCACCAATCTGAGCAGTATGGGTATGCGCTGGCAGATTATTCAGAGTAAGGCTTACCGTTACCTGATTAGCTCCACCAATCTGGCCGGGATTATACCTTACTCCGTTAACACCAAAAATATCCATACCTACCGGTACACGCCCCCGTAGATCTGGCAATCCAAAATTTTGTACACCATCTCCGCCATAAACATTAGAGATCAAAGAGAATAATGCCTGGTTTGCACTGATATTAATCTTTGTGCCGTCGCAATTGTTAAAATCCACAGGCGCCCATTGTAAGGGCCATGGAAGAATTGTTCCGATAAAACAGTCCATAGGTTTTTTTTTAAGTGAAATGATTAGGTAAAAAAATGTATACTTAGTTTTTCATGTTTATTTACAAAAACCGATTTCCAATCCTCGCCATCCATTACTCCAAAAACGTTGGCAATAATGTCTATTTTTAGTATTGTATTTGATTTGCAAACAACCAACAACTGATTGTCTCCTTGAATTAACTGTCCAGGCTCCAGGGTATTATTTGTTTCCATCTTATGTTTATATACGGCTCCTTTTAGAATTCTAACTTCATTTCCTTTATAAAATGCCAACGCTCCCTGGTAACTTGGGTTGGATGCTTTGATTAAATTCACTACCTGAAAAGCTTCCATACTGACCCATTCAATTTTTAGATCTTCAATACCTGGTCTTTTTTCATAGCTGTCTTGTATGATATAAGGGGCAACTCTTTTCTGTTTGGATGCATACATCTCAGTATGTAAGAATTCATAGATCAATGGAATTACCATCTCGGTTAGCCTTAGATGCAGGATTCCATACATATCAGTTGGTTGAATTTGATAAGGTAATTGAAGCAAAACAAAACCGCTGTCAACTTTTTCAGTCATTTCATGCAGGGTGATTCCTGTAAGTTTCTCCCCATTTTTTAATTGCCAAAAAACTGGGGCAGGTCCTTTGTAGGAAGGTAGCAGGCTGAAATGAATATTATAAAATCCAAATTTTGCTGTTTCAAAGAACTGTTTTGGAATAATCATCGAAAACCCGAATACGATCACTAAATCAGGTTTCATTGAATGAAACCATTTCAAGCAAGCCTGATCTAACCCATTTTTCTTTACTGAGTTTGTCTTAATATTCGTCTTAGAAAGATCATTACTTAAGGCATTGAAAAATGATTCGGCTCCATTTTCAAACAAAACACCACAGAGTACATTTTGCTCCTTAAGCCACTGAATGATGTTTACAGCGGTTGTACTACCTGTAACCAATACTATTTTCACTACTTCTATTTAAACTTCCAATAAGGGATGGTGTCATTGATTAATGCCGTTTGAATAGACCATGCAAAATCCAGCTTCACCTGATTTTTAAATAATGAATCCTGATAAGGGTGGATGTATTGGTCTGTACTATACTGCCCAAATGTTTGACCCTTTTTAGGTGTTTGCGGAACAGCTAGTGCATGACAATTCATGCAATTGGTTTGCATACCGTATTGATAATTGCGGTTAAAATTATTGGTAAGGCCAAATGTAGCTGGACCAAAACCGCCTTCCAGATAAGGATTGTATCCAAACATCGGACCAGCATTTTTAGCGGTATTGGATGCATTGTTTGGGGTTAGCATTACATAGGCTGCATTGGCGGCGTAATGGGCTGCTGCGCCTTTTAATCCTGCAGGTCGTGTTTTAACAGCTAATTGAGAACTGGGTATACCAGGCGAATCAGGATAAGGCGTCCAGTAGAAAGTTTGCCAGGTCCAATTAGCAATTTCTTTAGTGGTAACATGCATTCCAACCAGTACTGCTATCTCACCTGTTTGGGCTTTACCATAACCTTCTTTCGGAACATTGTTCATTCCCTGAACACTGTCTTGTTGATTCATAAGATCAGCCATTTTTTTGTTTATTCGAAAGCTGATAAAATCTTTCAGATTACACGTGGCTTTTGCTATATCTGCGGCATCAGTATCTGTGGCAAGTACAGGAGTCAGCTTCTTACCTTCTTTTTGTTGGTTTTTGATATCAATATAAACGCAATAAGTAAACTGGCTGGGATTTACTGAATCTGGTGGAACCGGCGCATTTAACCAAACCGGCATTCTCAGTAGTGAATTGATTGAATCATGGTAAACCAAATAAGTTGGTTTAATGGTAACTGCAGTATTAGGAAATACTGGTATTTGTCCAATGCCATCTTTTGTATAATACTTATTAAGTGCAGACTGCTTAAATATTTGGGTATTGGTTGCATAACAGGCAGCAGATGGGCTGTAAGAAACAGTAACCCATTGCGTAAAACTGTTTTCAGCTGGCCTGTAAATTTTTGATTCTTTTTTACTACTTGCGAATTTGGAAGCATTTTGCAAGGCAAAATTTGCCGCATGCTCAAATTGCTTAGGACGTGTAAGTGTGGCCCGGGCTGTTTTTGAAAAGCTACTGTCGCATACGGAAATGTTTTTTTCTACAGCTTCCCTGATTTCATTTAATCCCATCCAGGTTTCAAATACCAATAAGCTATCTCCGGCATATACTTGTTGTGTAGGATCTGTTAATCCTGCCCAGATACCCCATGCATGCTGGTATATGCTGGAAGAATCATAATTAGTAGGTGAATATTTACTGTCGTTCACCCATTTGTATATTAGGTTAGAGTCCTCAGGAAAATGAAATCCATTGATTACAACAGGAAGAGGAACTGGTTTTATGACCCCTGTTTTTTCAAGATCATTTTTACTGGCGTTTTCACATTGAATAATCAATGCAGAGCATGTTATTAATAGCACAAGAATGAGTAGAGTTTTCTTTTTCATTAGTATTATTTAAAGTGGATTTAAAAGTAAACTCTCTCTTTGAAATAAAATAGGGGTTTTTACCCCTATTTTATTTACAGTAATAAATGGACCTTTAAATAAAAAAATGAAAAAGGAAACGAAATTAATAAGTACCCGTAAACAGTTGTTGGTAGGAGTACTCTTATTTATTTTAACTTTCTTACAGAATTGTGAAACGTTTGATCGGTCTGAAAAGATTGTTCTCGAAGAAACATCCAAGTTTGCAAATGCCTACAATCCACCTAAGGTAAGAAGCTTTCCATCCGATGCTCCCATCATCAATGAATGGATTGCAAAATTGGATGATAAAAAAATTCGTGCGCATGCATGGGATATCTGGCAATCTATTAATACAATGGCTTCCGATAGTTTACCCATTTGGCAAAATTGGTTTTCAGGATATGAGGTATTTAATGCGCCAACTTCTTTAGAAGAAAGAGAAATGCTGAAAGATTTTGAATTCCCCTCTCAATTTTTTCATGGAACCCATATAAAAGTCATACCAGAAAACCCGGCAGAAAGACCTACTTCCTTTAATAAATTTTCCCCTTCACTGGCGAAGTTTATTTTTGACCATCGCTATTA
>CAIWKU010000044.1 GCA_903913355.1 uncultured Bacteroidota bacterium
ACCGTACCATTCCATAAATTTAGGAGCGCCTCTTTCGGCACCTTGTTCAATCATATCAAAATCCATGATCAGGTTTAATGCTGCTATGGCTACAATAAATAAACTGATACCAATACTCAATAAACTGCTATCATGCGCAAAACTTACGTTCACACCAAAAAAGCCGAGTACCATGGTAAGCAGGTAAAACAGCCCAATACCCAATGTGGCAGATAAAATAACTGATTTGAATTTTTCAGTTGCTTTAATTACCCGGAAATTATACAAAAGAAACATTGCGATGGCTACACCAAAAGTGAGGCCAACCGCTTGCATAATCAATCCGGGGAATTTCACTTCATAGGCTTTGTTCAGAATAGCTGAGATACCACCAATAAACAAACCTTCCAGCAAACCATATAAAGGAGCTATATATTGTGCCCAGTTTGGTTTGAATGAAATTGCCAAACCAGTGATTAATCCGCCGATCAAACCGGTAATCATCAGGGTAGTCATGGTATCCGGTTTGCCTTCCTGAAAAAGATGCCAGCTAAATGCAGCTCCGCCTATGATCATCACCAATAAAAAACCAAACTTGTTAATCGCCCCTCTCACACTCATAGTGCCCTGAACACTGGCTTCTATGGTCATACTCTTATCAAACATCTTTTGTGTTAATGTTGGATTTCCAGATTTAAAAATTGCCATAATTATAAAATTTTAGTAAGTACAAATATACGTAAACTATAACTTGTTAGAAAGGGAGTTTGTTTAAGGAAAGGCTAAATTTACATAGTTGCATTGCTAAATTGCTAAATGATTAAATGGCTGGCCAACCAAATGACACAAATCCTATTATTGGCAGTTTTCCTGCAATAATAAAAACCATATAACCATTTAGCAATTCAGCCCTGTAATTCCCTAATGCCCCACAACCACCCCCGGATAATGATCTACCGTTTCAAAAACATACCTGGGGTTTTGTTTCAGGATATTGATGAATTTTGCTAAAGAATCTGCATCTTCAGGTCTTTGGAACATGCGGTCATGACTGAGTATCACTACCTGGTTTTTTACATGGGTATGATTTTGAGCGAAAGCGCTATCTACTTCTGCAGCCAGTTTTTCAGGTGATTGAACCGGTCGGGCATTTTTATGGTTAAAATGCCATTCTACATCCCAACCTATTACATTATACCCTGCACTGTCGAGTAATTCGGTTACAGGTTTTACAAGATGCGTGGCTCTTAGTTTTCCATCAGTTACCCAGGCACTATTGCCGGGCAAACGAACAATTTTATAGGGTACATGCAATGAATCCTGTGCTTTATAAAAATCCTTCTCCGCCATCAAGGGATGCTGGTAAAAATAAATGTACTTGTCATTTGCATGGGTATAGCTATGGTTGGCCAGCAAAATTTGCGGGTAGGATTCTCGGATTCGGGATACGATGAATTTTCCATCTCTTTTTTTGGCGCTATGCAGTCCCACCATGAAAAAACTGGCTTTTATATTGGCTTCTTTTAGCAGATCATAGCAGATTTCTGTTCCGGCTTGCGGACCATCATCAAATGTGAGATAAATATATAGTTTGGTACTGTCCTGCACCAGGGGCTTCCAGGCAAATTTGTCAACTACCGGTTTTGGAATCGGGGTGGAGATCATTACCGTGTCTTTCTGCCGGGTAGTATCCTGTACCTGCCCGTTTGAGCAGGCCATAGAATGGCTCAAGGCCAATATGCATACAATTTCCAGCATAATATTCTTTTTAATGATACCCATGCCCTGATTCCTAATTTACTGCTAAGATAGACATTGCCAGAGATTTGGGCTGAGAACCACCTGTTTACCGATAGAAAAGGTGTTTTACCCGGTACAAAAATTCGATATCTGTATAAAACTCCGTTGCCTTACCTTCGCAGAATAATTTCATTTGATGAATACGAACGAAGAGCTTATTAAGGATGTGGTAATCAAGTTTGCAGGCGATAGCGGCGATGGGATGCAGCTGACCGGGCAACAATTCACCAACAATACTGCTATGCTGGGTATTGACCTGGCAACATTCCCTGATTTCCCTGCTGAGATCCGCGCCCCGATAGGTACTTTACCGGGAGTGAGTGGTTTCCAGTTGCATTTCTCATCCGATAAGGTATTTACACCGGGTGATATTGCAGATGTGCTGGTAGCCATGAATGCAGCAGCTTTAAAAGTGAATCTGAAAGCCCTCAAACCGGGTGGAAAGATCATCGTAAACATAGAAGGTTTTGATGCAAGAAATCTTCGCCTGGCCAATTACCCCGAAGGCATTAATCCATTGGAAGATGGAAGCCTTGACGGATACGAGGTAATCAAAATAGATGTTACTAAACTTACCCGCGAATCACTAAAAGATTTTGCTGAACTTGGTAATAAGGAAAGAGACCGTGCAAAAAACATGTTTGTTCTGGGTTATATCTATTGGATGTACAACCGCAGTCTGGACAATACCATTGAATTTCTGAAAGATAAGTTTGGCAAAAAGCCAACTATTCTGGAAAGTAATATCAAAGTATTACAGTCTGGTTATAATTATGGCGACACAACTGAAACCTTTACTACCCGATATAAAGTAGAAAAAGCCAAAATGACGCCCGGTGTATACCGCAGCATTATGGGCAACCAGGCATTGTCATTGGGTTTGGTGGCAGCAGGGGAAAAAAGCGGACTCGAAGTTTTTCTTGGAGCTTACCCTATTACTCCGGCTTCTGATATTTTACATGACCTGAGTAAATACAAGAGTTTTGGAGTAAAAACCTATCAGGCGGAAGATGAGATTGCAGCAATTGCCGCAGCTATCGGCGCCAGTTATGGTGGGTCATTGGGTGTTACCTGCACTTCTGGTCCGGGTATGGCACTGAAAACAGAAGCTATGGGTCTGGCTGTGATGCTGGAAATTCCACTGGTGATCATTAATATTCAACGTGGCGGGCCATCCACCGGTTTGCCAACCAAAACAGAACAAAGTGATTTATTACAGGCTTATTATGGCAGAAATGGGGAATGTCCCATGCCTGTGATCGCTTCTTCTACACCCAGCGATTGTTTTGATGCCGTATATGAAGCAGTAAGGATATCCGTTCAACACATGACCCCGGTTATTTTATTAAGTGATGGCTATATCGCCAATGGTGCCGAACCTTGGAAGTTCCCAACAACTGCCGATCTGGAGCCTATTACCGTGAATTTTAAGAAAGGACTGGCAGATGATGAACCCAAGTTCCAACCTTATAGAAGAGATGAAAAACTAGCCCGTTCATGGGCCATTCCTGGTACCCCTGGTTTGGAGCACCGTATTGGCGGATTGGAAAAACAGGATATCACGGGTAATATCAACTATGAACCTGAAAATCACCAGCACATGATTAATGTGCGCCAGGCCAAAGTGGACAAAATCGCAGATTATATTCCATTGCAGAAAATTGATAGTGGTGCAGATAAAGGAAAAGTGTTGGTACTGGGATGGGGTTCTACTTTTGGAGCCATTAAGAGTGCCGTATTACAATTACAGGCAGAAGGACATGCGGTAAGTCATGCGCATATCCGGCACCTGCGCCCTTTCCCTAAAAATCTGGGAGAAATGATCAGTAATTTTGATCATGTGCTGATACCTGAAATCAATAATGGACAGCTTGTTAAAATCATCCGCGACCAATATATGGTAGATGCGAAAGCATTCAACAAAGTGATGGGCATTCCTATCACCAAGGGAGAATTGGTTGATGTGATCAGGAAAATGTTATAGACTTCTCAAACATTGCGTCTTTACGAAAGATTTTCATCGTAAAGACGCAATGTATAAAAGGTTTCAAACACTAATAACGGCACCATGCATCTCGAAGATCTACGTAATTATGTACTCTCCAAACCCGACGTAGAAGAAACCCTTCCTTTTGGACCGGACACTTTGGTGTATAAAATAACGGGTAAAGCATTTCTGCTTACCAGTATTAATAGCCATCCTGTACAATTCAATGTAAAATGCGATCCTGATAAAGCAATTGAGTTACGGGAAGCCTATCCCCATTGCATTCTGCCGGGTTATCATATGAACAAAAAACACTGGAACACCATTCTGGTGGAAGGAAGTTTGAGTGGCAAACAGCTCAAAGAATTTATTGATGATTCTTATGATTTAGTAAAGAAGGTAAAAAAGAAATAGCCTGAGATTTTTTTATCGCAGAAAACAGGAGTTTAGGTGTCGGCGCAGAGGAATCTTTTTTATTTAATGAAAGTTCTTTTTATAATAATGGCAGATTGATGTGAGTCCGCACTCGTTGCATTTGGGATTTCGTGCAAGGCAAGTGTATCTGCCATGAAGTATTAACCAGTGGTGGGCTTTGTGTACCAGCTCTTCGGGTATATATTTGATTAATTGCTTTTCGGCTGCCAAGGGTGTAGTTGCTTTGGTAGTTAATCCCAAACGGGCACTTACCCTGAATACATGCGTATCTACCGCCATATTGGGCTGTTTGTCTATCACACTGGTAATTACATTGGCTGTTTTACGGCCTACCCCTGGCAACTGAATCAATTCCTCCACCGTCATCGGAACTTCCCCGCCGAATTTTTCAATCAGCATATTGGCCATTCCTATCAGGTGTTTTGTTTTGTTATTTGGATAGGAAATGCTTTTGATTAACGGAAAGAGTTCATCGAATGAAGCTTTCGACATTTCTAAAGGGTCGGGAAATTTTCGGAAAATAACCGGGGTCGTCATATTCACCCGCTTATCGGTGCATTGTGCCGAAAGAATTACGGCTACCAATAATTGAAAGGGATTATCATACAACAGTTCCGTTTCTGCAATAGGAATCTGTTCTTCAAAATAATCAATAACGATCTGATATCTTTCTTTTTTGGTCATAGTAGATAACCAAAAATAGAAGATAGGCAGTCAATTAGGAAATCTTTATTATATATCCTTGTGCAAATAGTCTAACTGCTTTTTTTAACAGCCTCCTTTGCATATTTCAAAATGGCTTTGACGGATTGTTTAGAGGGCGCAGATAGTTTCAATTTATCCAATTGCTTAAGGGTACGTTTCAATACTTTCAGACGATCCTGGAGTTCCAGATCTTCCTCAGCCGCTTGTTCAATGGCCTCTCGTAATTTGGGCGTACAATCTTTATACAGATAAAGGATCAGATCCTCTTCTTTGAATTTTTTCATAAATAGGATAACAGCTTAATATAAGAGGACTTATTGCTGTTATAAAACGGAGAATGTGTACGGATATTGCAGGTGTGGCCTTAAATGGGGGGCAACGATTTTACAGGAAATTTATTTCTTCTGTTCGGTAGAATCTTCGATAATAAAGAGATCTTCCCCGTCTTTTTTCATTAGGTAATGCTCCCGGGCAAATTTTTCAAGCGCAGCAGGGTTATTTTGCAGATCCAGTAACTCTTTCTGTGTTTTCTCTATCTCCTGCACATAATATCGCTTCTTGGCTTCCAACTTCTTTAATTCATCCCTTTTTTCCCGCTGCTGAAAAAAATCACGCTGGTCAAAAAACAACATCCAAACCACAAAAAAACTGAATGTAACCAGGTACTTATTGGTAATAATTTTTATCGCCTTCTTCATAAACCCGGGATCGAATAGTTGAATAGTAAAAGTAAAGAGAAAGGTTATGAGTCGGGTGGTTTATTAATTAACAGGTGTTAAAAAGGTTATTGGTTGTTAGCCATAGCTATTGGCCATTAGCTTTTAGCTGATTATTCTTAACATATTTACTTATCTGAAATTTTCATGCAAAGAATAAAAAACCAAATGCCAACAGCCAATAGCTAAAAGCAAAACCTATTTCCCAAACTTAATCTTCCCATTAGGATATACCCCTGTACTTCCCAGCATTTCTTCAATCCTGATCAGTTGGTTGTATTTGGCGATACGGTCGGTTCTGGAAGCGGAGCCGGTTTTGATCTGACCGCAGTTTAAGGCTACAGCTAAATCAGCAATCGTGGTATCTTCTGTTTCGCCGCTACGGTGACTCATGATGGTATTATAGCCATTATGCTGTGCAAGTGTTACGGCATTGATGGTTTCTGTTAAAGTACCAATCTGGTTCACTTTTACCAATAGGGCATTGGCAATACCTTTATCGATACCTGTTTGCAGACGATTTACATTGGTAACAAACAAATCATCGCCTACCAGTTGGCATTTGCTACCTACAGCCTGTGTAAGTGCTTTCCATCCATTCCAGTCATCTTCGGCCATTCCATCTTCAATAGAAACGATAGGGTATTGTTTCACCCATTTTTCCCAGAATTTTACCAGTTCATCGCTGCTTAATGCTTTACCACTGCTTTTGTGGAACACATATTTTTTCTTTTTGGCATCCCATAATTCGCTGTTGGCGGCATCCATACCGATCACAATCTGTGAACCGGTTTTATAACCTGCGGCAGTAATGGCTTCCAAAACGGTTTCAATAGCTTCTTCATTGCTTTGGATATTGGGAGCAAAACCACCTTCATCACCTACGTTGGTGCTAAATCCTTTTTTCTTCAAAACACCTTTCAGTGTATGGAAAATCTCAACACCCCAACGCAGTCCTTCACTAAAAGAAGGCGCACCTACAGGCATGATCATAAATTCCTGGAAATCGATTTTATTATCGGCATGGGCACCACCATTCAAGATATTCATCATCGGCATAGGCAATGTTTTGGCATTGGTACCACCGATATATCGGAACAAAGGAAGGGCTGCTTCTTCAGCTGCGGCTTTGGCTACAGCCATACTAACTGCAAGAATGGCATTGGCTCCTAATTTGGTTTTATTAGGTGTACCATCCAGAACGATCATTTCCTCATCAATAGCTGCCTGCTGGGCAACATCGTAGCCAATGATGGCTTCAGAAATAATTTTATTGACATTGTCTACGGCTTTTAAAACTCCTTTCCCGCCATATTTCTTTTTATCATTATCTCGCAATTCTGCTGCTTCGTGAATACCGGTACTGGCCCCGCTCGGAACTGATGCACGACCCAACGCGCCATCGTCTGTAAGAACATCTACTTCCACGGTAGGGTTACCGCGACTGTCTAATATCTGTCTGGCGTGTACTTCAATAATGTAACTCATAAAAATCTGCTTGTTTGGTGATGATTTGGTTATAATTAGCGAAATGCTTGTTTTTGGACCCGCAATTTAAGCATTTGCAGCCTGCCAAGGAAAACTTAGCCTCAATCTGTGCAAATCTGTGCATCTGTGGCAAAAAAATGGGTTTCGCCCCTTAAGTAGTCAAATTCCTAAAAACAGCCTCCAGACTATGCCCCTCAGCCTGTAACGAAACAATATTCAAATTACGATCAATCGCCATCTGTAACAATTGCTTTCTCAATTTCTCCGGCGAGCTGGTTTGGAACTTAAAATAACCCTCTTTCACTTGTTCTATTTTAATCATTTCAGAAATCGTCTCCATCCATTGTCTGTCAACCGCTTCTTCAAACTGAACCGTTACGGTATGCAGGTCAGTATATGTATGCTGCAAATGAACCAACTGATCATCCGCAACAATATTCCCTTTATGAATAATGATGACTCTGTCGCAAATCGCTTCTACTTCCTGTAAAATATGCGAAGAGAATAAAACTGTCTTATCCTTACCCTGCTCCTTAATTACATTTCTTATTTCAATAATCTGGTTAGGGTCCAGTCCGCTGGTTGGCTCATCCAATATCAACACTTCGGGATCATGAATCAGCGCAGCAGCCAATCCCACTCTTTGCTTATACCCTTTTGATAACTGGCTGATTTTTTTCTTCGACTCAAGACTTAACCCGGTTAGGACAATGGCTTTCTCCACAGCTTCTTTCAGATTTGCTAACTGATGCACACCGGAAATAAAACCCAGGTATTCTCTAACATACATATCCTGGTACAATGGATTGGATTCGGGCAGATACCCTATCTTTTTTTTGATGGCTATAGGGTTTTCTGCTACTTCCCTTCCACAAACTTTTACCGACCCACTATCAGATCCCAAATACCCTGTAATCATTTTCATCGTAGTACTCTTACCCGCACCATTAGGGCCCAAAAAACCAACAATCTCTCCTTTCTGAATAGAGAAAGAGATTTGATTTACAGCTTTTTGTTCGTCGTATTGTTTAGCAAGAAGGTTTACTTCGATGGACATGCGGATTGCTTTGGGTCAAAATTAGTGGAATGGGGGAGTATTGTTGCATTGTTTTATGGTGAAATGGTTAAAAAGATGATAAGATTCGCTTATTTATTATTTTCATTTTTGCACACTGGGTACGCTAGGGAATTGTTTATTTTTAAACTATGACATCTTCTTTTATTGAGAATCCCAATTAAGTAAATCAACAGAGATGAACCTATTCCTTACAAGAAAATATACCTATACTACTGATCAATCTCTTCACAAAATTCATGATGAATTGTATAAAATGATACGCTCGCCAAAAAGGCTATTTCACTTTGAATTTTTTGGAACCCTGAATCAGGATAGTGAATTTCTTATGACAGAAAAACTAGCATTCGGAAATATTTCAAG
>CAIWKU010000045.1 GCA_903913355.1 uncultured Bacteroidota bacterium
GCTTTAACAGGTAATCAATAGCATGTGCTTCAAATGCCTTAATCGCATATTCATCAAATGCAGTAGTGAAAATAACCGCAGGTGGTTGTTCAATCAATTCAAGCATTTCAAATCCATTGATCTTGGGCATTTGAATATCCAAAAAAATTAAATCAGGCTGATGTGCCTGAATGGCTTTTAGTCCTTCAAATCCATCTTTACATTCTTCCACTAAAGTAAGATCGGGGTATGCCTGCAGATATTCTTTAATCATACCCCGGGCCAATGGTTCATCGTCTATAATAATCACTTTCATGATGGTATGGTAAGTAAGGTGGTAAAAATATTTTGCGTAACAGAGGTTTCTAAAAGCCCATTCCTGCTGTATAAAAGAAATAGTCTTCTTTGCACAGAAGCCAACCCAAAGCCAGTTCCCTGTCCACCTGCTGATGTTTCCGGATCAAATGGATTACTCACGGTAACTTCTAATCCTGATTGCGTTTGAAATGCATGAATTACGATCCGTACTTCATCCATGGTATCATATAACCCGAATTTGATGGCGTTTTCCACAATGGGTTGTAGTATCAATGCAGGAATCAATTGGGTAGCGGCTTCTTCAGTTACCTGAATATCTGTTTGCAATCTGTTCCCAAATCGTACTTTCTCAATCTCAAGGTATAATTCCAAAAAGCCGATCTCCTCTTGTAACGGAATCATTTGTCTCTCTTCTTTTTTTAAAGTCCCCCGCAAAAAAGCAGAAAGCTGTTGAATCATATGTCTGGCTTTTTCTGGTTGAGAGCCCGCCAAAGCGCTGATGGAATTTAAACTGTTGAATAAAAAATGGGGCTGTAATTGTTGTCTGAGTTTAAAAAGCTCAGCTTCCCGCAAATGGTTTTCAGCCTCTTGTTTTAGTTCAGTTGTGGCTTTTTGTTCTTTTTGTGTGTACCAGATCAGGCTTAACATGGTAACACATCCTGTCATTAAAAAACCAAATGCAAATCGGATATTGGATGATAGGGAAAGTATCCTTGTATAAACGGGGTCCTGTTTGAAAATCAACCACAAAATTCCCCTGGAAACCGCCAACCAGATTACACTGAGAATAAAACTGAGAAGGAGCACATACCAGTACCTTTCTTTCCCGGGTAAATAATAACGCATATTGTTTACAATCAGCAGGCAAAATGCGGCAAGCAAAATATTACTGATCAAACTATCTGAAGCAGACTCTGTAAAAACAATTCCAAAATTACTCAGTACTTTATAATGAAGAATGGACCAGAAAAGCCACCAAATGCCAAAACCAACAACTGGGAAACGGGTTCTTAATAATTTAGTATTTGAAACAGGCATAATTTATCAATAGGTTCCCGTGAAACGATCCACAGCATGATCGAACAGAAAAAGTGCTTTTTTGCGGGTATCACGAATATACGCATCAGCATTCTCCTGGATACGTATTTGTGAATACATTTCTGCTCCATCTATCAATCGATCCAGTTTATGCAATTCGCAAACATCTACAAATTTCCAGGCGATGACTGTGCCAATCCCATGCATTTCTATTTCACCTTCTTTTTCCCCAATCAACCTTGCTTTCTGAAAAGCATGTAAATCATCTTCTGCTTCAATCAGCCGTATTTGCTCATCAAATTCAGCAGGATGATCTCTTTTATCACAGGCGATTCTGTACACGAGTTTTGCCAGGTACCATTGCATGATAAAATGTATTAGCTTGTTAAATTGAAAATTTGGATACGATTAATAACTTTTGATTTCAACACCACCAAATACACAGGATCCTTTCAGAATCAGTACTTTGTCGGGATTGGCAATCGTAGAAGGAGATTTGTATCCTCTTTTATCCTCCACGCCATGGAAAACACCATCTAATTCATTTTGCACAACCCAATGAGAAGGTACAATCAGTTTTACGCCCCCAAAAACCTGTTCAATTCTTAGTATCGCCCTTCCATTTATGTCGGCTTGTGTAAAATCAACTTCAGCACCGCCAAATACACAACTGATATTACCACCCTGAAAATTTTTTGACAAAACCGTTCTGTTAACACCACTGAATACTGAACTGATATGCAGAATATCGCCTGCTTCTGTTGTTTTTTCGGTAGTAAACCCGCTTGTAGAATAAGATGTTCCTGACCCGAATTGGTTATCATAATCTCTTCTGTATTCTCTCCACCTGCTGCTACGAGGTCTTAGTATAAAAAATACCCCAACAGAAATGATGACAATAGGCCAGAAATAGGGTCGTACACTGATACCCGGAATAATATAATCTGCCAGAAAAAAGATACCCAACCCAATTAAAATGATCCAGGAATTATTTCTAAAATTATCTTTTACACCACTATAAATACCCACCAGTATCAAAATCATTGGCCATTTAAATATCCAATAAGGGAAAAATGGGAAATCCATATTTCTTAATAATAATGCAGCGCCAACCCCCACTAATAGTAAGCCTGCAATAGCCCTTCCTCGATCCCTGTTTTTAATTTGATTGCTCATGATCTTTTATTTATAGAACAAATCTATTTAACCCTTGTATAGGGTACAATAGATAATAGGTTATTGGAAGAGAGGAGGCGGTAAGTGGGGGTGTTGTGTCGGTAAATGGGGGGCGATATGGCTATATTGTTATATGGCTAAATGGTTCAATGGTTTATTTTTAGCAATTAAACCATTAATTCCCTCCTTCATATTTAGACTGCCATCCTATCAATATCACACCCATAATTACCAGGATTGTCCCGAATATCTGGGCAGCAATGATTTTCTCTCCCAGAAAAAAATGGGCCTGTATAATTGTCGATACCGGTCCGATGCTGGTGATGATGGATACATTGTTACTGCCTATTCTTTTCATTCCATTATTCATCATAAAAGAAGGAAGTACGGTAGCGATGATGGCAAGGGCAACCGAATAGCCGGTTAATGTATAAGTAAAAGGGATTCCGGAAATAGGATGGGAGAAAAGAAAATGGATAAAAACCCCAAATGTCGCAGCCAGCATGGCATAGGCTGTATACCGCGTGACCCCTACTTTTTGAACCATTCTGCCTGTGCCCACCAGGTAAAAGGAATAAGTGACTGCACAAAGGAATATCATAAATGACCCAAACAGAAATTTTGGGTTAGACGTATCCAATTGTAATTCCCCAAAATAGGCAATACCAATACCGAGATAGGTAAGTACTAATGCGGCAATTTGTATTTTGCTTAGCCGTGATTTGAAGAAAAAAGTATTGATCAACACTGCAAAAGTGGGATAAAGAAAAAGGATCAGTCTTTCCAGCCCGGCGGAAACATATTGTAACCCGATAAAATCAAATAAGCTGCTCAAATAATACCCCAAAATCCCCAGTAAAATAATCCATAACCATTCCTTGGATGAGAGTTGTGTTTTCCCCTCTTTCCTTGAACCCAGCCAGGCAGCAAACAAGTAAAAAGGAAGTGAGAAAAGCATTCTCAGACTTAATAAAGTAACCGCATCCACACCGGTAGATTTGAATGCAAGCTTTACAAAAATCGCTTTCGTTGAAAAAAGAATGGCACCTGTAAGCGAAATCAGGAATCCTGCGAGCGTTATATGGTGGGTTTGTTTTTGGGTCATTCTGTTTTGGTGATACAGGGAACCACTATTGACTACTGTAGCGGATTCCCTGTATCACATTAAGCACTTACATTAAAATCACGTAAAGCATCGTTCAGACTGGTTTTCAGATCGGTGCTGGCTTTTCTTTGTCCGATGATTAATGCACAGCTTACATGGTATTCACCGGCATTGAATTTTTTGGTATAACTACCGGGTATTACCACACTTCTTGCCGGTACCCTTCCTTTATATTCTATGGGCTCATTTCCACTCACATCAATGATTTTGGTAGATTGCGTGAGTACTACATTTGCGCCTAATACTGCTTCTTTTTCAACGATTACTCCTTCTACAACAATGCAACGGCTGCCGATAAAGCAACCATCTTCAATAATTACGGGACTGGCCTGTAATGGCTCCAGCACACCACCAATACCTACACCACCACTCAGGTGTACATGCTTGCCAATTTGAGCGCAGCTGCCTACAGTTGCCCAGGTATCTACCATAGACCCTTCGTCAACATAGGCCCCGATATTTACATAGCTGGGCATGAGTACAACACTTTTGGCTATATAAGCGCCATAACGTGCGGTAGCAGGAGGTACGGCACGAACCCCCAACTCTTTATAATCTGTTTTCAAAAGCATTTTGTCATAAAATTCGAAGGGGGGCAGGTTCCAGGTCTGCATTTGCTGGATGCCAAAATATAGCAGGATTGCCTGTTTTACCCATTCATTGACTACCCAGCCAGATTCTCCGGGAGAAGCCACCCTAACTCTGCCTTTGTCAATTTCTTCAATTACCGATTTTACTGCATCTGTATACTTCGGATCTTTCAATAATTCCCTGTTCTGCCAGGCTTCCAATATTAGCGTTTCTAATACCATGCTGTTTTTTTTGCAAACATACATGATCAAAAGTTTATGTGGAATAGTTCTGGTACATTCTGTAATTTGCCACTGAAATCGGATTGAAAACTGGAGCTATGTTGCCATTTAATAATGATATTGAACCCTGCCTGGAAAAGCTTCACCAGGGTGGACTGATTCTTTATCCCACCGATACTGTTTGGGGTATTGGATGCGATGCCACCAATGCAGAAGCTGTGGCTAAGATTTATGCGCTCAAAAAAAGAGCGGATCATAAAGCGATGATTGTTTTGGTGGCGGATGAAAGGGATATTCTGCACTATGTAACCCAACCCGAATTAAAAATTTTCGATTATATCAAGGGTGTGCAAAGGCCTACCACAGTTATCTATGAAGGAGCGATTGAACTGGCTGAGAACCTGCTGGCGGCAGATGGATCGGTGGGTATCCGAATATGTGAAGATGAATTTTGTAAACACCTGATCAAGCGTTTTCGCAAGCCATTGGTGAGTACTTCTGCCAATCTGAGTGGTTATCCTGCTCCTCAGTGTTTTAAAGATATTGAGCCCATTATTAAAGACGGGGTAGATTATGTAGTAAATTATCGACAAGATGATACCGAATTCCGTAAACCCTCTTCCGTAATCAAATGGGAGAAAGACGGTTCACTGAGTATTATTCGTCCGTAACTTCCCAGAATTGTGCATAACCCGGTGCGAAAATAGACAGGAATGTTAATTGTTTGGAACAGAATGCCTTAACCCTAAAAGTCAACCCCGTATAGGTTTTCAGCCATTATTAAATTGATTATTTCGGTATTTTTTTGTACATTATTGTATGAATTTATTGAAATGGCAAAAATCATTTTAGATATTCCGAAAGATAAAATGCAGGACCTGGTGAAAGCATTGATCAGTTTAGGTATTGAAGGACATTCCATACACAGAATACCCAGAAGAAATAAAGCAAAACGGCCTCTTTCCGTTACCCATTCATTACACAAAATCTCTTCCAGTTTTATCCTTTTCGACTGGGAATTTTTTAGCAATGAATTGGAATA
>CAIWKU010000046.1 GCA_903913355.1 uncultured Bacteroidota bacterium
CTACTTCGCCTTCTGATAAGGGATGATCGCTATCATACCCAATTTGGGTGGGCAGGTCAAATGCCACACTCAATCCCATCACTCCTTGTGACAATAAATAATGATATCTGCGATTACTTTCTTCAGCAGTAGAAAATCCGGCATATTGCCGCATGGTCCATAGTTTGCCCCGGTACATATCGGTCTGCACGCCACGTGTATAAGGGAATTCACCAGGTAATCCGGGATCCGGTGTGTTGGATGAGTCGGTTGCTGTATACAATCTTTTGATCTCAATACCGCTATCGGTTTCCTTTTTATCACCGCTCATATCAGGTTATTTACTGTTGAAAAATAGCCAATAGATTATAATAATTTTTTTGCCTCAAAACTTAAGGCTTCGCTTACCAGTTCATGGAGATTCCCTTTACTATCACTCATAGTAAACTGAAGCAGTGAACGGCAAAGCTCCAATCCGGAAGCATTACCCGGTAAGGCATTTGCCACCTGGTTAATCAGCAATAAATTATTTTCTTTCAGATCCTTCACTGCTTTCCATACCTCAGGGGTTATATAGATTTGTTGGGTAATATTATAATCAAATTCATCGCGGATGTTTTTGGTTAATACCAATTGCATTTCACGTGCGGTTAATCCATCCTGTTGTGTACGGCTAACCAAATTGGGGATGGCAATCCTGTCAACCAAGAGGGTTAGTCTTTCGTAGGCCTGTAAACGAATTCCATTTGACTCCCGATTACCTGGGTTTGTGTTTTCCTCTGGTTTTTTGTCCCGGCCTGAATAAAACAGGTATGCCAGTACCCCGGCAATGGCAACCCCGATCAAAATATTATAAATGGTACTGGATTCGGGCATAGCAGATATTTTGGCAAAAATAAGGTAAAGCTACTTGTGCTGGGTTCCGGATATCTATTGGAATACATTTTTCATTTGATTGAATACTTACTATTTCTTTCTTTTCCTGCACTCCTGCTTTTCAGATGGTTGAAAACCTAGCACCGCAGGGAACGCCCGCCTGAACGGCATAGTCGGGCAGGCAGAGGACGCAAAGAAGGAAATACCTTTTTTAAATTGTAGTTTTTCCATCTATCGAAAAGCATTTGGATGGGAAGACTGAGTTTATTTGTAAATTTGTGGCTGTAAACTGATGTATATGGAGACAATGATAGAAACTTTTCCGGTAAGTCTTACGGAAACGGCCATTAAGGAAATTAAACGTTTAATGGGAGAGGAAGGATTTGATAGCACCCAAAGACTGCGTATTGGCGTGAAGGGGGGTGGATGTAGTGGTATGACCTATGTGCTGGGTTTTGAGCAGCCGGAAGCAGAAGATAAACACTTTACCATTGAGGGTATTCCCTGTATCATGAATAAAAGTCATGAATTATATCTGTATGGTATGGAAGTTGACTGGCAGGGTGGGTTAAACAGTCGTGGATTTACTTTTAGCAATCCCAATGCCAGTAAGACCTGCGGATGCGGAACTTCTTTTTCGGTTTAATCAATTTTACTAAAATACATATTTCAGAAAGCTATCTCAGGATAGCTTTTTTTGTTAGAATTCGGCATGTAAACGCAACGATACAATATTGACAGGGCCACGGTCTTTATTATATCCCGGGTTCATTACAAACTGGTAATCGGGGCTTAGGGTTAGGTTTTTGGAAAGATGGCAGGCATAATAGGCTTCTATGATTTGTTCGTGACCATAATTCAATTTTCCATCACCAATCAAAAAACCATATCCACCACTTTTTAAATAAAACATGTGGTCAAATGAAAGGCCGTTTGACACAAGTCCTAAAGAGAACTTGTCTTTGTTTCTTTTCCAGAGATTTCCATCCAACAATATACCGGTGGTAATGCTCTGGTCAATTTCTGTAAAGGCCCAGGTTTCATTTTTACCATCGTTCCAACTGGTTTTGATAAAATGATGGAAATAGCCAAAATTGTTATCAAGACTAAGATAGTAGCCCCATTTATTTCTTCCATATTCACGGGTGCTGGTAATATCTGGTACACCTCCACCAATAATCTGGAGAGACTGGGCGTAATTACCCATTCTTGCGAGGTTGGAAAAAATGCCCATATGCAAGGTTGAAAAATGGGTATCGTCTTTTTTAAACAAATGAGTTTTCTCTAATTCCCAAACCATACCCATGGCTTTATTGTATTTGAATTGCAATTCAGGTCCATTGGCTTCAATAGGAACGGTAGTCAGGGCTGTTCTAAACGCCCAGTCATAATATAGTACTTGAAACATACCACCGATGGTATAACC
>CAIWKU010000047.1 GCA_903913355.1 uncultured Bacteroidota bacterium
ATATTCAATTAAAAAATATGTTTATCTTACTAGCAACATAATTTCTATAAAATGAAATCAGTTTTACTATATGCTGCTTTCTTACTGGCAGGTACTGGTGTTTCCAATAAACCCAGGTTTAAGTACCTAAACAAAAAAATTCCGATCTATATAAGTATTTCTAAAAATGTGACTGATACCAATTTACTTGTTTCATTAAGAGATACTTTGGGAAAAACCGGATTTGAAATAGTTTCAGCGGAAGTATATCGTAAATTGACTAATGAGTTTTTAAAAAATTGGGGCGAATATCCTAAAAATCATCCTGTAACAAAAACTGCGAATTTTGAAAGAGATTGGACAAATATGATGCAGGATGCCTGGACCAAAACCTATCCCGCAAGTCAACAATTGGCAATTTTTTTAAGGGGTAAAGATATAGCTGCATCCCTTGAAACATGTGATAGTATTGGTTTTTCTTACTACAAAAAACCTCTTGACCATTTTGATTTGCATAACCCACAAGCGAATAGGGTTTATCAAACCTGGAATATGAAAGAGATTGGGTCTAGATCGGCGGATAGTGTTTTGTCGTTCTTGCTTAAGAAGTTTTAGACCTGCTCTATTGCTGGTGATAACAGCAGCAACGGTATAACATGAAAGAAATGGGATCAAGATCGGCAGATAGTGTTTTGTCGTTTTTGTTTAAGAAGTTATAGACCTGTTTCATTGCTGGTGATAACACCAGCAATGGCATAACAGCAATGGCATAACTCACAATCTTTCAAACCTTGCCTGGAAAAAACGCAGGTATTTGGGTTCATAAATCATTTTCAATCCTCGAATAGATTTTCTTCTTTCATATACCCTGGCAGCAGATTCGGCAATCACATCCATATGTGCCTGTGTATATACCCTTCTGGGAATGGTAAACCTGACCAGCTCCAACTTGGGATAATAATTTTCTCCATTGGCTTTTCTGCCTGAAGAAACAATGCCTCTTTCCATAGTTCTTACACCGGAGTCAAGGTAAATTTCAGAGGCAAGGGTTTGTGCCGGATACATATCCTGTGGTATATGAGGAAGGAATTTTTTAGCATCTACAAAAATGCCATGTCCGCCAATGGGTTTTACAATAGGCACTCCATACCCAGCCATTTTTTCTCCGAGATAAATTACCTGTCCCACTCTTGCATGTATATGTTCATCACTCACACTTTCTCCAATCCCGATTGCCATCGCTTCCATATCCCTTCCGGCCAATCCGCCATAGGTATGCAATCCTTCATATACCACTACCAGGTTACGGGCTTCTTCAAAAACATCCCAGTCATTCACTGCCAGAAATCCGCCAATATTTACCAGCGCATCTTTTTTGGCGCTCATAGTTGCACCATCGGTTAATGAACAAATCTCTTTTACAATTTCCGCTATCGTTTTATGCAGGTACCCCTTTTCTTTCTGTTGAATAAAATAAGCATTTTCGGCAACCCTTGTCATATCGTGAATAATCCGGATACCGTTTTTACGCGTCAACAATCTCAGCTCTTTCAGGTTTTTGATACTGATGGGTTGTCCGCCAGCCATATTTACACTGGTAGCAATACTTACATAGGGTATTTTATTAGCTCCGTGTTTTTTAATCAGGGCCTCTAATTTATTCAGGTTTACATTTCCCTTAAATGGAAATTCATTAGTAGGATCATGTGCTTCATCAATAATAATGTCTTCAAACTTTCCTCCTGCCAGTTCCTGGTGAAGTCGGGTAGTAGTAAAATACATATTGCCCGGTATGATATCGCCTTTCTTAATCAGGATCTTGGATAAGATATTTTCGGCGCCCCTTCCCTGGTGGGTGGGTATCAGGTATTTGTAACCGTATATTTCTTTTACCACTTCTTCCAAATGATAAAAATTTCTGCTCCCGGCATATGCTTCATCCCCCAACATCATTCCGGCCCATTGGCGATCACTCATGGCAGATGTGCCGCTATCGGTTAACAGGTCGATATATACATCCTCCGATTTTAATAAAAATGTATTGAAGCCCGCATTTCGCATTGCGGTTTTTCTTTGAGCAGGTGTTGTCATTTTAAGCAACTCTACCATCTTGATCTTATAGGGTTCTGCCCAGCTTTGTTGTATGTTTTTCATATTGCTATATTTAGAATTAGTTAACAGGGGTAAGTTTTACCGTAAAATGTCTGAGTACAGGCGATTCTTCTATAATGCGAAGTCCTTTTATATTCTTTCGGTTTTTAAATACCTCAATAATTACCTCCGCCACATAATCAATATGGCTTTGGGTGTATACCCGCCTGGGTATGGCCAGTCGTACCAGTTCCAATGCTGCCGGTATCAATTGTCCGGAGTCAGCATATTTTCCAAACATGAGTGAACCAATTTCTACACTTCTGATTCCGCCTTCTATATACATGGCGCCCACCAGGGCTTCGCCGGGATATTGATCCACGGGTATATGAGAAAGAAATTGTTTGGCATCCAGATACACCGCATGTCCGCCGGCAGGTTGCATTACCGGCACGCCTGCTGCCATCAGTTTTTCTGTGAGGTATTCAATACTACGGATCCTGTATTCAAGATAATGCGCATCCATCACTTCCTGTAATCCGATAGCAATGGCTTCCAGGTCTCGTCCGGCCAATCCACCATATGTAGGAAAGCCTTCGGTAATTACTAATAGATTACGTCATAATTGAGCCAGGTCAGCATCATGCATCGCCAGAAAACCTCCAATATTGGCGAATGCATCTTTTTTGGCGCTCATGGTACAACCATCGGCATAAGAAAATATTTCCTTTACAATTTCAGGAACGGGTGTATCTGCATAACCCTTCTCTCTGATTTTAATGAACCAGGCATTTTCTGCAAAACGACAGGCATCGATGAATAAAGGGATTTTGTATTCGGAGCAGATCTTTTTTACCTCCTGTATATTTTGCATACTTACCGGTTGACCACCACCCGAATTATTAGTAATGGTGAGCATACAAAGCGGAATATTGGCTGCACCTTTTTCGATAATACATTGCTTAAGTAATTCCGTATCCAGGTTTCCTTTAAAAGGTGCGGGAACTGAAGGAAATTTCCCTTCTTCACAAAGCAGGTCAATGGCTTCAGCGCCTGAAAATTCAATATTGGTGCGGGTGGTATCAAAAAAAGTATTGCTGATAAAGTATTTGCCTTTTCCACCCAGAATACTAAACAAGATTTTTTCGGAAGCCCTGCCCTGGTGAGTAGGAATCACCAGTGGCATGCCGGTAATATCCTGTACTGCTTTCTGGAAACGGAAAAAACTGGGACTCCCCGCATACGATTCATCACCCCGCATAATACCACCCCATTGGTTACTGCTCATGGCACTGGTGCCGCTATCTGTGAGCAGGTCGATCAGTACATCGTTGGAATGAATGAGGAAAGGATTATAAAATGCATCTTCCAGAATGCGGATGCGTTCTTCTTTTGAATTAAAATAGATAGGTTCTACAGATTTGATTCTAAATGGCTCAATAATCGTATGCATACGACTTCAGTTTAGGCAGTAAATAGAGATGGTGGAGAGTAAACTTGAAATACCCAGAGAGGGCTGGACTAACTATGAAGGCTTATTGATGATATTTTTCCAAATATTCATACTGTAAAAATGGTATATCTATAAAAGAAAAAACATGATTAAAATCATGTTTATGAAATATAGGCTATTTCTAATCCCAGGTAAATGTTCAATACTTTTCTATATCCTCATGCTTACTCCCAACTCACCACTACTTTCCCCATACTTTTTCTTTTCTCCAGGTATTCATGTGCCAGTCCGATTTCTGTTGCTTTGAATATTTTTCCGATCAGGGGAGTAAAAACGCCTTCTTTGGTAAGACGAATAACGGACTCCAGGCATTTTTGTATCATAGCCGGTTTATGATCAGCTATACGAAGCATATTGATACCAATCATCGATTTAGAAGGTGTCATTAACATGGCAGGATGATAGAATCCAAAACCCAATGCTGCTTTAATTTTTCCAAACAGGTTTTTATCACTCATATCAGCGGCACCATAACAAACGATTTTACCACCGGCTGCCAGAGA
>CAIWKU010000048.1 GCA_903913355.1 uncultured Bacteroidota bacterium
AAGGACTGGTTTGGTTGAAACTGGTATTTGATATTCCATCTCGGCTCGATACTGGTAGAACCGTTAAGACTGAGTGTTTGTCCGTATAATCCAAAATTGGAAGAAAGTGTATTCGAGAAACGGTGATTCAGGTTAACAAAACCCTTTATCAATGTGGTTGTCGTATTTGCGGCAGTCAAGGGTCTTAGTACAGAATCTCCATCCGGAATATACAATTCGTGTAAGTTGAGAAAATTAATATCTGATAGCAAGCCAAATGTTAACTGATTTTCAGGGTTGATCTTTTTATTAAAAGTATAGCCAACAGAAATTTTTGTTTGGTTATTTGAAATATCATAACTGGTTTTATCTGGTTGACCTTTGTTTACGACCTGTTCATTGTACTTTGACTGAAAACCGGAAATAGCTACTGTAAATTTGCCGGAAGTGTTTTTGTCAAAAAAATACGTGTTGGTCATACCTATCACCCCTGTTAATGAATTGGTTTTGCTGGTCCTTGGGTTCCCATCATTCGTAGCATATAAGTTTTGAGATGAATCGGGCAGGAAGGTAATATGGCTCTCTCCTCCCAATCCGAAGATATCGAAGCTGCCCATTTTTTTGGTAACCAGGTGTAGTTTAAAACTGGCATCCTGGTAATAAGGAGTGGCGGTTCCTGTTCCCACATTCATCCCCAAAGCCTGGATGGTTGCTACCATTGAATAGCGGTAGTCTACAAGAAAAGATGATTTAGTGCTTTTATTCAAAGGCCCTTCCACGCCAAATTCAAAGCCATTAAATCCCATTTGTCCCAGATACTCATTTTTTTCATTGTTACCATTACGCATTCTAAGATCAAAAACCCCCGCAATTGCATTTCCATACTGAGAAGGAAACGCACTAGTCATAAAATCAGAATTTTTTAATGTATTGGTATTTAATATGGTTACAGGACCTCCTGTAGAGCCAATCGTACTATAATGGTTTGGGTTAGGAATATCAATTCCATCCATCCGCCAAAGCACACCACTGGGAGAATTTCCCCTGATCACAATATCATTTCTGGCATCATTGGTTCCACTCACCCCTGCAAAATTCTGGGCCATTCGGCTAGGATCATTTCGGGTGCCAGAATACCTGGTAGCTTCATCAATACTCAATTGCCTTGTACTTACCAATGCATTTTCGTTGATGGCTTTGTTTTTAGATTTGCCACTTACCACCAATACATCATTCAATATTTTGACCTTTTCTTTCAATTTTATTTCAAGTACTACTTCTTTTGAAGAAGTAACTTCTACATTCTGGACCATAGCATCTTCATACCCTATCAGGCTTATTCGGATAGTTTGTCTGCCGATGGGTACCCCAGACAATTTAAAACTACCTGTGGAGTCAGAAATAGCCATTATGGCTGGTTTTACCCCATCTACCTGAACAGTCACATTGCGTAATATATTACCCGACTGGTCATCCAGGATAAATCCCTTTATTGTTTGGGTAAACAATCCGCTTTGCGAAAAACCGGTTAAGGCAGATAACAGCAGTCCAAAAATCAATAGCCCCTTTTTCATAGTATTTCATGTATTTATACACAATGATACATCGAGGCTTAAACATACAACCGGGTAAAAGGAGTGAACCGTGCTTTTTAAGGAGTGAATAGTGGAATTGAATAGAGGTAGCTTTGTTTTATCAATCCGAAACTTAATTATCCAAAAAATCTGTTGCATACATTTTGAAGGACACAGTTTCTGCTATTTTCCAAAAATAGACTTAGGTAACATTGCATGCACACCTACATTTCCGTCTACTAATTGGGTAATATTTACATCTACCGCTACACTACAAAGCATATATGCATCTGCCTGGGATAATTTCTTCTCCTCCATCAGATATTTTATCATTTCCCGAACTGCAATATGCGTTGCCGCATTCAGATCGCGGTCACAACCCATTGTTATGATATGCGAAGCTGTCTCAGCCCGGGGCCATTGCAATGACTTCCCTTTATGAACAATGAATTGGAGTTTTCCAATCAACGATGTTTCAATGGCAGTAATGTCAACTTCCCCATTTCCCTGGGCAGCATGCCCATCACCTATCTCGAAAAGTGCTCCTTTAATATGAACTGACAGAAAAAGAGAAGATCCTGCTACCAGTTCCTTATTATCCAGGTTACCGCCATGAACCCAAGGTGGTGCACTATTCCAACGACCTGCCAATTTGGGTGGAGCTACTCCCATGCTTCCAAAAAAAGGACGCAATGGAATGGTAATTCCTTCTGCAAAATCACCAGTCATTTTCTCCTTATCCAGGTGTATAATTTTTGTTTTCCTGTCAAATATCTCGTCAGATAAGAATCCACTAATTCCAATAGCATTGTATCCATAAGCAATAGGTAAATAAATGCTGTCTATATGCACCTCAAGAATATCTCCCGGCTCCGCTTCTTCAATATATACCGGACCGGTAAGTACATGTCCGCCTGGTCCGCGATCTTTTACGGACTGAACTGCAATCAATTCCTTCTCTATCTGGTCTGCAGGTACACCTGCACTAATTAGTCGCTCTGGATTGGAAGTTAGTACGGTTCTGATTTTTACGAAATCACCTGATTTTATTTTGAGAGCAGGTTTCATTTCCGACCAATAGCTTCCCCATACAACTGTGCTATCTGTGGGATTCAAAATAAATGGATTAGAAACGGTCCCCTTTCTTTGGGCATTTGAAGAAATAGTAAAGCTGCAAATAAACAGAATAAAAACAGCTTTACTTTTTACTGAATAAACCATATTGGCTACGTTTAGAAGTTGTGTAATTCTTTTGCCTATGGCTTAAGCAGTCAAATCGATAGATTAAATATACTTGAATTACCCTCATCCTTAAAAAAATAGTTTTAGGAAACGGTAGCTGCTGATAAAAATGACTTGAATCATCGAAAGGATATATTTACCATCTAAGTTCGGCAGGCACTCATTCCTGCTGCAAACCATATTAAGTAAATTGCTATCTTTAAACTTAATCTTTCTGATCCCTGATTTGCATGAATGCTACCCTGATTTTATATATAATTCCCGTCTATTTTTTATTACTAATGTTAATAGCCAGATTAACATCCAGGCATAATAAAGAGAACAGTTATTTTGATGGTGATCGATCTTCCCCCTGGTTCCTGGTAGCATTTGGGATGATAGGTTCCGGCATTTCGGCAGTTTCGTTGGTGTCCATCCCCGGCAATGTGGGAAATAATAATCTATATTATTTCCAATTTATACTCGGTACTATTGTAGGGTATCTTTTTATTGCATTTGTATTGGTTCCTATTTATTATAAAATGCAGGTGGTTACTATCTATAGCTATCTTAAGGTTCGCTTTGGAAATATCACCTACAAAACAGGCTCCTTGTTTTTTATCGTATCCCAATCTTTTGGTGCCGCTTTACGTTTGTTATTATCGGTTAAAATACTACAACTGGCTTTTTTTGATGGACTGGGTATCCCCTACTATTTAACAATTATGATTGTGCTATTGCTTATCTGGTTGTATACACATAAGTCAGGTATTAAAACAATTGTATGGACCGATGCACTGCAATCCTTTTTTTTAATTACAGTAATCATTATTTCGATTATCTCGATAAAAAGTTCGTTAGGCCTGAGTTCAGGTGCTTTATGGAAATCAATCATGGCACATCCCTATAGTAAACTATTCAACTGGGATATTCATTCCGGCTCTCATTTTATCAAACAATTTATGGCCGGGTTATTAATTACGGTAGCACTGGTGGGGCTTGACCAGAGTATGATGCAAAAAACCCTGACTATCCAAAAAGCAGGAAATGCAAGGAAAAATGTGCTTAGCTTTAGTTTTTTTATAGCCGCTGCGCAAACGCTTTTTCTGGGTCTGGGCATTTTACTATACCTGTTTGCTGAAAAAAACAGTATTCTTTTACCCAAAGAAAACGGGCAGTTTGTTAATACGGATGGGTTGTATCCGTTTCTCACACTGCACTATTTTGGAAAATTGGGGGCAATTGCATTCTTTGTGGGAGTTGTAGCCAGTACGTTTGCTACTATTGATTCCTGCATCACGGCACTTACCACGGCCATCAGTTATGATTTTCTGGATATTGAAAAAACACATGCTGATAAAAGAAACCAAATCAAAAACCGGGTGTTATTAGGCGTTAACCTGATTCTTTTTATCATCGTACTGGCTTTCTGGAATAGCCAGGGTGCCATCATCAATACCATTTTTACTATTGCAGGCTATACTTATGGTCCTATTTTAGGTTTATACCTGACCGGGTTATTTACTTCGATCCATTTGAAAGAAAAATGGGTGCCTGTTATTTGTGTGTTATCGGCAGTAAGTACCTGGGTTTTGAACCTGCTTAGTATGCATTTCCTGGAATTCGATTTTGGTTTTATGAATATATTGGTGAATGCAGTTCTTACCATCGTATTTTTATTCTGCATAAAAAGGAATCCTCATGTACACTTATCAGGAATATAGAATTATACAAAGTGGTTCTACCGAAGAGATAAGTAGTTGTGCCAAAATGATGGCAGGCTCTGATCCCTGGGTTAGATTGGGAATGAGTGAAACAAACTGTTTACAAGCATTTGAGGGCGACTATCGTGAATTGTATTTACTTAAGAAAGGCACTGAGATTGCCGGGTTTATTATTCTCCAGATAAAGGGTAGCTTCAAGGGTTATATTCAAACGCTTTTTGTGGCTGAAAAATTCAGAGGAGAAAAATTAGGCAGTTATTTACTGGAATTTGCAGAAAACCAAATACATCAATATTCTCCAAATGTATTTATCTGCGTATCTGCATTCAACGAATCGGCTATCCGGTTATATACACGCTTTGGTTTCAGTTTGATTGGCGTTCTAAAAGATTTTGTGAAAGAAGGATATGATGAACTGCTTATGCGCAAAACAATCGGTCCGATGCTTGGCTACCAAGGTAGTAAAAAATAAACCTGATTATCTATCCATAAAACGATACAAATAATTACATGAAAAAATATGGCATTCTCTCGATCATTTATCTTTTTAGCATTCATATCGCTTTTACACAAGGGGTAACTGAGCAAAACAAAGTCCTTATAGCAAAAGTGGATAGCATTTTATTATCACAGGTGAGCAGTCATAAGATATCAGGAGCTGTTATTCAGATCAAAAAAGATAATCAGCTGATGTATCAACAGGCTTATGGATATGCCCAGTTATTTGATGACCAGCACGAGCCCCTGAAAGATCTGGAAAAGATGACAAC
>CAIWKU010000049.1 GCA_903913355.1 uncultured Bacteroidota bacterium
ATTTTAAAGAAGCAGGAAACATTTCGAAAAGCCTATCACAATTTCAATATCAAAAAAGTTGCATCTGATCAGCAAAAAGATTTTGACAGATTGATGAATGATGCAGGCATCATCCGCAACCGGCTTAAGATTCAGGCCGCTATCGAAAATGCAAAAACCATTCGGGGTTTGCAGAAGGAATTCGGTTCATTCGAAAAATGGCTGGAATCGCATCATCCAAAAACAAAAGAAGAATGGGTAAAACTTTTTAAAAAAACTTTCCGATTTACCGGCGGAGAGATTGTAAACGAATTTTTAATGAGTATTGGATACTTACCCGGAGCGCATTCTGCCGATTGTAGTGTATTTAAGAAAATACAGAAAACAAAACCTCTTTGGATGCATACAAAATGACAAATGGCCAGCTAAAATTTTAGCTGGCCATTTGATTTGCATCCCTTCGAAATCAGCTTGGTTGGTTCCTGATTAATAGTTAACTTCCCTTGCCTTTTGCAAATGCAACTGGAATTGATACCTTGTTTTACCTTGCTAAACCGATTCTGCCATGAGCTCTCGTAAACAATTTTTACACCAGTCATCATTATTACTCGGTGGCGGTCTGCTGACCGGTGCTATTCCCAATGAAACATTCGCCATTTTTAAAAACAGAATTGCTCCCAGTGATCAACTAAATATTGGCGCCATTGGTATCAACGGTATGGGTTGGTCAAATGTGCAGGCTGCTTTAAAAGTGCCAGGGGTTAACCTGGTAGCAGTTTGTGATATAGACAAGTCAGTAATTGATAAAAGGCTGAAAGAACTCTCTGCTAAAAACATAGATACTTCAAAAATAAAAACCTACGGCGATTATCGCCAGCTACTGGATCAGAAAGATATTGATGCCGTAATTATTGGCACCCCTGATCACTGGCATGCCCTGATTATGATACATGCCTGTGAAGCAGGTAAAGATGTATATGTAGAGAAACCCGTGGGCAATTCGATTATCGAATGCAGAACCATGGTGGCAGCACAACAGCGGTACAAAAGAGTAGTTCAGGGTGGTCAGTGGCAGAGAAGTCAGCAACATTTTAAAGATGCCGTTGATTTTGTACAAAGCGGTCAGCTGGGCAATATCCGCACGGTAAAAGTATGGTGTTACCAGGGCTGGATGCGGCCTCAGCCCGTTGTAGCCGATAGTGCCCCACCTCCGGGTGTGGATTATACCCAATGGCTGGGCCCGGCCACCACACGCCCTTTTAATGCCAGTCGTTTTCATTTTCATTTTCGCTGGTTCTGGGATTATGCGGGTGGATTGATGACAGATTGGGGCGTTCATTTACTGGATTATGCTTTGTTGGGAATGAAAGCAGGGGTACCCAAAACCATTGATGGTATGGGAGGAAAATTTGCCTATCCGGAATTATCGGAAGAAACACCGGATACCTTAACCACCATGTATGAATTTGATGGCTTTAACCTGGTTTGGGATTCTGCCATGGGTATTGATAATGGATCTTATGGAAAAGATCATGGAATAGCTTATATCGGCAATAACGGTACCCTGGTATTAAACCGCGGTGGCTGGGAGGTAATTGAAGAAAGACAAAGCAAAAATAAAATCAGTAAGCCCTTTGAAAAATCATCTGATAATGGCCTGGATAAACACTGGCTCAATTTTGTTAGCGTGGTTAAATCACGGAAAACGGAGGACCTGCATTGCTCCATTCAAGCCGGTGCGCATGTAGCTACCGTAGCACAGATGGGTAATATTTCTTATCGATCCGGACTGAAACTGGCCTGGGATAAAGACAAAGAAAAGTTTACAAATGAAGCCATCAACAAACAGTATTTAATGAAGGAATACCATAATGGATATAGCTTACCTAAGGTGTAAACAACAATTAATCATTAGCAATTAACAATTCATATTTTTTTAGATACATAAAAATAGATACAATGAAAAAGAGCCTGCTTCCCATTTTATTGCCCTGCTTATTGATTTCAGCCATTGGGTTTGGTCAGAAAAAAGGAGATCCGAAAGAGACCGAGTATTATACTCCGGTGCCGAAAGTGATTACACCCGGTGCCAGGTTGGGTGATGCACCTTCGGATGCAATTATTTTGTTTGATGGAAAAAGTCTGGATGAATGGGTTTCTGAGAAAGATCCGAAATCGCCTGCTCAATGGACATTGAATGATGGATATATGACGGTGAACAAAGCGGTGGGTGATATTCAGACCAAAAGAAGTTTTACCGATTTTCAGTTACATATCGAATACATGATCCCATCGAATATCACCGGTACCGGTCAGGCCAGAGGAAATAGTGGTGTGTTCATGGCATCGATTCCTGAAGGAGCGAATGGATATGAATTGCAGGTTCTGGATAATTATAATAACAGCACGTATGTAAACGGACAGGCAGGTAGCATTTATAAACAAACCCCGCCCCTGGTAAATGCCTGCCGCAAACCCGGCGAATGGCAATCCTATGATGTGGTTTGGACAGCACCAAGATTTAATGATGACGGCAGTGTAAAATCTCCTGCACGTATTACCGTATTACATAACGGTGTATTGGTTCAGAACAATACCATACTCAAAGGAGACACACCTTATATTGGACAACCCGAATACCATAAACATGGACCAGCACCTATCAGACTACAGGCACATGGAGATAAAAGTGAGCCGATTAGTTATCGGAATATTTGGTTGAGGGAATTGTAGATTACAAGATTACATGGATGCATTGCTAAATGGTTGAATGGCTATTGTGTTATTTATCTGAATAGGCACGAAGCTTTATTGAACAATTTGGCTATTTAACAATGCATCCATTTAATCATTCAACAATTTATTTACCCTAAATTTTATCCTTCTCAACATAACAACTCCCCCCATAACAATTGCCTGAAGCACAACCAAAGG
>CAIWKU010000050.1 GCA_903913355.1 uncultured Bacteroidota bacterium
AGCGTAAATTGCTGCTCTTCCTTTCCTATCCGGGCATAAAACAGGATATGCAATAGCAAATCACCCAATTCTTCCTTTATGCCTTTCCAGTCATGCTCTGTAATGGCTCCTGTAAGCTCATAAGTTTCTTCAATGGTTAAAGTACGCAAGGTATCAATGGTCTGCTTTTTATCCCAGGGGCATTTTTCCCTTAACTCATCCATAATGGTAACCAAGCGCAAAAAGCTTTCTGATTGTTTTTCCATAATATTTTTAAATAGACATAGCAGAGAAAAAGAAAAATAAACTAAACAGGAATATCATTACAAATAAGCTGATAAACAGAAGTAGCAGGAATTTTGCAATGGTTTTACCCCGGCTTTGATCATAAAAATTTCGAAGCGTTTTGTACAAATAGAAGAAAATAAGCAGTACAAATATACCTGACACCCATCCTGGCTCCTCCACATGAATCTGGTCAAACAAAAGTCCCGTTAAAAGCGAAAATAAAATGATGATAAATGTGGCACAATACAAATGAATCGTGTGTACCACATGGTTTACATAATAAAACTGCTTTCTCCTGATATATAAAAGTTGTAGAATGAACGCAAAAAGTGGTAGCGACACAAACAGTGTCTGTGGCAGCATGTGCAGAAACTTTTCGAAAATTGCTTTAATAATGGCCTTATTATCAGCATGGTATTTTTGTCGAAGGTGAATATTTTGTCTGGCAAGTTTTCTTTTCAGGAAATTATCTCTTTTCGAAACCGGAAGCTTGTTTTGCGCCGAATCGTATTCTCCGATTGTTTTGTATTTAACCTCATTAATGCCGGAACTTGCATTGATTTTTATGGCGCTATTGGCATACAGTCTTATAGAATCTTTTGTAGTGGAATCACGTTTGATTAACGCGATATTGCTGTCATATTGTGCAATTTGTTTATTAATCAAATTCCTGGCAAGATCCGGCATGGAGTCTTCCAGGTTTTCTTTAAGCAATTCTTTTTTATCTTCCAATTTCTTGATTACACTGGCAGCGGTAACATGCGCTTTCACATCCTCAACAGTATCTTCATTTTTTTGAAGACTAAAAAAGCATAAGAAAAAGAAAGCTGATGTGAATACATACATCCTTATCGGATGCAGGTAGGAGGCCCTTCTGCCCCTCAGGTATTCATGAGATAAGTAACCGGGTTTGAAAAGCAGGTATTTGAGGGTACTGAAAAACTTACCATCAAAATGGGTAACATCATACATAAAATGGGTTACCAGGTGCCAAAAACTCTCTTTTGGCTCAATATTTTCCTGGCCACAAACCTGGCAAAACCTGCCTTCTACAATGGCGCCGCAATTTAAACAGTCTTTTTCTTTTCTTTCTTTGAGGTGAGACACTTGTTAACGTTTGACTAAAAATACATAACTAAACGAAAGTGACAAGGGTAATATAAATTATGTTTTTGGAATGTTGAAAATTGTACCTGTACATTTGGTGAAAATTCGGATCCGGATGAAATGGTTACTGACCCTTTGCCTAAGTTTGCTACTGACCAATCTTTTTAGTCAATATTATTTTAATGACCTGGTAGCTACGCAGCAGGCAAATGAACAATACAAACTATTAAGAGGGCAAAAAGTCAAAATTGTAAAAGCCACCAGCTATGAGCCTGATAACAGCATTACGGAAGGTTTTTTACTAGAACAGGATATTAGCCTGGATGGGAAAAAGATCATATTAACCGCCGCCACCAGCGGTGGCAAAAAAGAAACCAGTACCACCCAATATGAATTAGGCAGGCTAAAAAGATCGCATTCCTATACCAATGGAATAGATACCAAAACAGAGTATACCTATTCTGATAAAGTATGGGTAGAAAGGATCGTTTTTACTACTACGGATACTGCCATGAAATCTACTAACACCGAGGTACATGAATGGTCATTTAATGAATTGGGGCAACCGGTTTCCATGACTAAGATCAAAAATAAAACAGATACTACCCAGATAGAATGTATCCGGGATGAACAGGGATTGGTGGTGGAAGAACGGTGGAAAAGAAAGAACAGGGGTATTGAAACCTATTATTACTATTACGATGCAAAAAAACAATTAACGGATATTGTCAGATTCAATGCCCGGCTAAAAAAATTCCTTCCGGATTATCAATATGAATACGATGATAAAGGCAGGGTTAGTCAGTTAACCCAATTCTCATTAAGCAGTGCCAGCTATCTGGTATGGAAATATA
>CAIWKU010000051.1 GCA_903913355.1 uncultured Bacteroidota bacterium
ATTTGCGAAGAAAATACGTTCTTCTTCCTCTCCACTTTTTACTTTATATCTTATTGCTATTGGAACATATTCTGAAAAAAATGGTTGATGTAGTGTTAAAATATTCGTGTGAAGTGTGTCTGCTATTTTTGTATCAACCATGCCATTAAAATAATGAATTGTAATTCCTGATTTATCAGTTATACCAGATAAATCAACGGTTAGTTGTAATAGCTTCTGCGAATAGCCAATAACAGTGCAAAGTTGAAAAATAAGTAAAAATAGCTTTGTCTTCATTTTGAATACATTGTATAATTTGCTTTATTGAATTAGTAAACTAAAAAAATTTATTCAAAAAAAGTGTTTGATTTGATTTTAGGTAATTGTTTATAGTGACTTTAACACTTACTTTATTGTTTATCAGACATATGAAAATTTAGGGCTTAGCCAAAAAAATCATTGATGTACAGTAGTTCTATTTTAAAGTTGTCATCCATTCACTAATATAGCTCGCTACTTCTTCCCAGTTCTTTTGTCCGCAGATATAATGTGTTCTACCTTCGAATACTTTGAAATCAGTTTTGCTGTTTTTGTCTTTATAGGCTTCAAAATTTTTCCTATTGAGGGAGAAAGGAATGATATGGTCTTTTTCTCCGGCAATAATCAGTAATGGACTATGGGGTTTTGTAAAATCAATTTTCCCATCTTTTTTTAAACTGCTTCTGGGGATATTCCTACTCTCGGGAACTACAAATTTATTGTACTCAATTTGTGTTTCGGCTAATGTCATGGTATTGCAGAAAGCATAATGAAACCATTGTACACTAGGCAAACAAACCGAATTTCCTTTTAATGGATTAATGGTAGCCAGATTTGCTTTTAAGAAGCTCCATTTGAAGCTGAAAATCCCTTTTGGTGGTGCAGGGTCAATACTAATACCTGCAGCCCCTTTGCCTAAGTTTAGTAATTTTTGAACCGCCAGTCCACCCATGGAATGCCCGATCAAAATGGGCTTTTCGGGTAATTTATCTATGAATACAGATAGACTATCCATCACTTCTCCAAAACTAAGTTTTCCTAATTGGGGATCGATTTTATTTCTCAACTCCGTTGGGCTTCCTTCATGAAATGTATAAGCCGGCGCATAACAGGTATAGCCTTTTGCTTCAAAAAATTTGATCCAGGGTTCCCAACTTGCCGGGTTCATAAAAAGGCCGTGTATAAAAACAATGGTTTTTGATGGCGGGTTCATAGTTTGCGCTTTGGATTGTTGTATGATTACTATACTTAGCAGAATTAAGAAACTTTTCTTCATTTTTTAATTGCTTTTGTTATGAATAATATGTTCAGAATAGCATTACCAAGTTTACTAAAATAATAAGTGAACAATAAATTGTATGTATAAATAATTTAATATCAAATAATTAATTTTCTACAAAACCTATTGTGTAAAGCTGATTTTGGCAGATAAATTGTTCATGCTAGAATGAATATCATATAAATTTTGTTAAACATAAATAAGAATAGTTATATTTATCTTGCTTATTGACCACTAACTGAACGTTAAACCGAGATGCTTGCTGCCGAAGAAATAAGAGATCTTCAGAGAAAGATTTGCCTTGAAAGCGATGAGCATGCTTTTGGACAGATTTATCTGGCATTAATGCCCAACCTCCTTCAATTTGCCCAATCCATTATAAAAAACAAGGAATTATCTGAGGATATCGTGTCTGATATTTTCGTCAAAATCTGGAAGAATAGAGAAAGACTGGCAGATGTTGAAAATTTTAAATTGTATCTCTATATCAGCACCAAAAACACGGCCCTGAACTATTTATCCAGACATTTCAGAAAGGATGTTTTATCCCTGGATGAAATCACAATTAATTGTCCATCAGTCAATTATAACCCAGAGCAAATATTAATTACCTCCGAACTGGTTAACCGGATCAATGCTACTATTGCCATGTTGCCACCCAGGTGCAAACTCATATTTAAACTGGCAAAGGAAGATGGACTTAAATACAACGAAATCTCTCAATTGCTGAATATCTCAGTAAGCACTATTGACAGTCAAATGGCCATTGCGGTCAAAAAAATCAGCTTTGCTATTGGGTTTGACCTGAAAAAGGGGCAGACCAAGCCATTCTAAAATATTTTTTCTTATTCTTTAGTAGATTTTTTTAATAAAACTGTCCTTTATCATACCACATGGAAAACGCTGCCATAGAAAGAATCTGGGAACTCATATCCCGTAAGCTAACTAATGAAGCCACAGAGGCTGAATTATTGGAGTTACAATCCATGCTCCAAAAACACCCCACAGAAGCCTATTCCCTGGAAATTTTACAAGGTTTATGGAATGCTCCGGCTAAAGAAAATAAGCAATACGCTGAGCATCAGTACAATGCCCTAATCCAGAAAATGCAAAAAAATGGGATTGAAACCTCTGGTTTTCATACAGAAGACGATCTGTTAATCAGTTACGAGGACAATCATTTACCCAAATATTCCCCTTGGTTTTTTTCCAAAAAAATGTTGTTGGCTGGCCTTTCCCTAGTAGCTATCGTGGTGATTTCTCTTTTCTTTTTCAATTCTACTAATAAAGAAACAACTGCTATAGTTAAGTCCAGTGAAATAACCACCAAAGATGGTTCTAAAACTACCCTGGTATTACCCGATGGAACTAAAGTTTGGGTAAATGCAGGTAGTAAACTGACTTATGATAATAATTATGGGACTACATTAAGAGAAGTTTCTTTATTAGGAGAGGCATTTTTTGATGTAACCAAAAACCCCGAAAAGCCCTTTATCATTCATACAGCTAAGATGGATATTAAGGTGCTTGGTACGGCTTTTAATGTTAGATGTTATCCTAACGAAAGGAAAATGGAAACCAGTTTAATCAGAGGAAGAATTGAAGTGACCCTGAAAGACAGGCCCAGCCAGAAAATTTATCTGAGTCCCAATGAAAAACTAACACTACTCAACTATAGTGTAGATGCGCCTTCCCATTTGGCCAAAAAAAGGGAAAAAAGAGTAGCCGAATTAATTGAGCCAATGATTACCATCGGCCATATTACTATCAAACCGATAGATAGTACCATTGTTGAGACTTCCTGGATAGAAAATAAACTGGAGTTCAGAAGTGAAACTTTTGAAGAAGTGGCTTATAAAATGGAAAGATGGTATGGTGTGAAAATTGATATCCTTGATGATCGCCTGAAAAATGAACATCTCACGGGTTCATTTGAAACAGAAACCATTGAGCAGGCATTATCCGCCATGCAGTACACCACTAAGTTTACTTATAATATCAATAAGAATATTATTACAATCACCAAATAAATGCTAATGAATAGAAACCAGACAAACAGATATTAAAAAAAACGGGAAATGCGATACATCTCCCGCCAAGGAATTAATTGGAAAACTTGCCTGAACCCCGCCAAGGATTCAAGTTTTTCACACTTACTTAACCTTAGATACTAAAAGTATGAAAAAAACTAAAGCTAAGAATGCTTTTAACAAATCGGGTATTCTTAAAGCATTGCTTGTTATGAAATTAACGATTGCCATACTGCTAATCTCATTAATGCAGGTTTCTGCAAAAGGGTTTTCTCAGTCTAAAGTCACACTTAAATTAACATCTGTCGAATTAAAAAAAGTACTAATACAAATTGAAAAGAAAAGTACTTTTCGGTTTTTGTATAACGACGATGCTCTTTCATTAGCCAATCCCAAAGTGGACATTAATGTTGAGAATGTACCTGTAACGGATGTATTAAACTCAATACTCGCCGGAACAAATCTTACATTTAAAGTTTTGGGTAAAAACCTGATTGTAGTATCCTCAAAAGATAATATAACCCAGGATATTAAAATTACAGGAAGGGTTACCGCCCCCAATGGAGATCCGGTTCCCTCAGCAACAGTGAAAATAAAAGGAACCAGTGTAGCCACTTCTTCTGACGTAAATGGATATTATTCGATCCTGGCGCCAGACAATGCTACTTTGATTATTTCTTCAGTAGGGTATAATGATGTAGAACTTGCAATTAAAGGAAGAAAGGATATCAATGTAACCTTAACTATTTCTGAAAAAGTATTGGATCAGGTAGTGGTAATTGGATATGGTACCGCCAATAAAAGAGATTTGACAGGTTCTATTGTTAAAATTGCGGGGAAAGAAGTGGCAGATAAACCCAATACCAACCCAGTTGCCTCCTTACAAAGTAAAGTGGCTGGTTTATATGTGGTAAATAATGGAACTCCGGGTCAGGCTCCTGATATCAGAATCCGTGGTACAGTTAGTATTGGTAATGTGCACCCTTTATATGTAGTAGATGGAATTTTGAATGATAATATTGATTATGTCAATCCAAATGATATCGAATCAATTGAAGTACTGAAAGATCCTTCCTCACTGGCTATTTTCGGGGTAAAAGGTGCTACAGGTGTTATTTCCATTACAACCAAGAGAGCTAAAGTGGGTCAAACGGTGATCAATTTTAATACCTCCTATGGATCTAAAAAACTGGTAGATAAAATTCAAATGGCGAATGCCTCTCAGTTCAGCACTTTATTTGCTGAGGAGAATGCAAATAATGGAGTTCCTACACCAGACTATTCTAAGTTAACGGCTAATACTGATTGGATTAACGCAGTTACAAGAACAGGTAATTTTAGTACCAGTAATCTTTCTATCTCAGGAAGCACAGAGAAGAGTAAGTTTAATTTTGGCTTAGGTTATCAGTCCGATGAAGGTATTATCAAACATGAAAAACTGGATAAGATATTACTTTCTTTAAGTGATGAATATAAAGTAAGCAAATCCATAAAAATTGGCGGTAATTTAAATTTTACAAGAACCAATAACCCTTATAATGCAACATGGGTGTTAGATGCTGCTCGTAAAGTAATGCCACAGGTATCTGCAGCAACGCAAACATTCAAAGTGCAAAATCCTTATGGTACGGATAGCATGTCTGTGCCTATTTATTCTGGCTTAGATGCTGCATTGCAAAATTCTGGCGTAATCAATCCATTACTGGTATTGGAAAATGAATGGAATAAAACGATCAGCACTGAATACAGATATGTGGGAAGCTTTTATGCAGACATTAACTTCCTGAAATATTTTAATTTCAGGAGTACCTGGTATGCTGATATGAGTAATGTGGATACACGCAGTTATGCTCCTTTATACTATTATTATGATCCTTTATCAAATACCCCACAACTATACAGAACACAAACCAGTTTAACACAGAATAATAATGACTGGAAGAAATTTCAACAGGATTATATTTTGACGTATAGAAGAAATTTCGGGAATCATAATCTGACTGCAACTGCCGGATTTACTACCTACTATTCCGGTAATTTCAACAGAACTTCTACTGCTTTACAAGGTACGGGACCATCCGATCTGCCAATACCGAATGACCCAAGATTCTGGTATATGTCATCCGGGCCATGGATATTGGTTAACAACACACAGTCAACCTCATCTCAAAGTGAAGCAACAACTGCTTCTGCTTTGGCTCGTTTGTTATACAATTACAAAAACAAATACTACTTAAATTTTTCTTTACGTGATGATGCTTCCTCAAGATTGCCTAATCATTTACACCAGCAATTCTGGGCATTGGGAGCAGCATGGGAAATTAGTAAGGAGGATTTCATGAAGACACAGACTTTATTTGATTTCGTAAAACTGAAAGGATCCACCGGGGTACTTGGTAACCAAACCGCAAGTTACCTGGACGGAACACCGATTAATTACCCTGCTTATCCAAACCTTCAAACCGGAAGTAGCAGTAGTGCTGTATTCGGAACAACCGTATATGGTGCTGCTCAACCCAGTTGGCTGGAAAATAAGGATCTGAAATGGGAAACGGTAAATGCTTCAGAAGTAGGGGTTGAATTAAGCGCATTTAAGAATCGTCTGCATTTTGAATTCAATTATTATAATAAGCTGACACAAAACCTGATGACATTTGTTGATAGAAGTGCATTGGGATTACCCAATGAATTAATCAATGGAGGAAGTATCAGAAACTGGGGTGAAGAAATCGCTGCAACCTGGAACCAGAAATTATCTAAAGACTGGAACCTGTCTCTGAGTGGAAATATTACATTCATGCAGAATACCGTAGTGAGTCTTGCTAAAGATTTACCAACCGGTGTATTGATCAGAGGATTTCAAAACAACGGAAGTGCAGAGAGCAGAACTTTGCCTGGACAGCCTATTGGGTCATTCTATGGATATGTAGTTAACGGATTGTATCAATCCTATGCTGATATCTTAGGATCTCCGGTGGCTTCATCTGTAGGTTCTTACAGACCAGGTGATTTCAAATTCAAAGATGTAGATAAAGATGGCTCTATTACTGCTTCTGACAGAACGGTAATTGGTAATCCTTCTCCTAAGTTTACTTATGGTGGATCTATCAACCTTACTTATAAAAGATTCAACTTAGGTATTGATCTGGGTGGCGTTTATGGTAACTCAGTTTTCAGAACATGGGGCTCTTTAGAATCTCCGTTCCAGCGAGTTAACTATGCTGCATTTAAAATGAACAGATGGCATGGTGCAGGTACATCTAACTGGGAGCCTATCATCAGTCAGGCAGACAGATTTAATTATAATGGTTCTACATACAACATAGAAGATGGAAGTTATTTCAGAATTCGTAACATTCAACTAGGGTATAACATAGATTCAAAAGCATTGGCAAAACTTAGAATTTCCAACGTAAGACTGTTTGCAAATGTTCAGAATTTGAAAACCTGGAAACATAA
>CAIWKU010000052.1 GCA_903913355.1 uncultured Bacteroidota bacterium
CCCAATATCATCATATCGGGGTCATTCCAATGTCCGGGTCCGCCAAACGGTCCCCATTTATCGAGTGTAAAAGCTGAAATATATAAACTTATCCAGCTATCCCGTATATCAGGGCCTGTGCGCCATGCTTCCGCAATTCTGGCCCATTCTTTTGCCAAAGCAAATGGTGCGGAGTTGGATAAGCTATAAATAATATCCCGGCCTGATTTTTTCAAGGCATCCGACATTCTTTCTGCTGAATTCAAATCTATGCGCCAATCATATTTTAAATAATCAACACCCCATTCAGCCATTTGCATGGCGTCTTCTTTTTCGAAGCGATATTTACCAATATACCGGAATGCACGTTTATTGTTTTTGATAGAATCCGGATACGCTCCATTCTCAAAATTCGAAGATCCTCCGGCATAGCCCGCATAACTGGAAATCCAGGGTGTTGAATACACACCTAACTTGAGGCCTTTCGCATGTATCTCATCTATCATTTCTTTAAAACCCGGAAATTTATCATTGGGTTGTAAAGCATGATTTTTTCCGGCTCTTTGGCCCTGCCAGGCATCATCAATATTGATATACGTCCAGCCATGATTACTTAACCCCATTTTGACCATGGCATTGGCAGAAGCAATCACTTTTTCTTTATCGATATCGCGTGCCCATGAATTCCATCCATTCCATCCGATGGGAGGCGTCAGAGAAATGGTATCTCCCACTTTGATCAAGAGTTCTTTTACATTCTCTCCATAATGATTTCTCGCCCTCATCTTAACATGATAGATACCACGATCCATGAGTGTTCCGGTAATGATGCCTGTTTGTTTATCAATAGACAGACTTTTGGGCAAATTATCAACAGAAAATTGAATGGGAGTTTCTCCGGAAGCTACTACTGTAAATAAAAAAGGGTTACCTGGTTTTACACCGAATATTTTCGGTGAATTGATTCTGGGTGTTTTGGTAGTAGCGGGTGTTAAAATATATTTTTCATCATCATTAGGAATATTCGCTGGCAGCGTTTTCTCTTTCATAATAAATTTAGCATCTGCCCAATCGGTATAATTTCGGGATACTTCTTCCTGATTGGTTACTAATAACCCCAGCCGCTTGATCCCTTTCAGGTTTACCAATATTTTCTGAGGAGCATCGCCTACTTTCATTTCCTCACTTTCAAAAAGAATCTTTCGATCCCCGATTACATAAAATCTAGAAATCATTGCCTTGTTCGCTTTATCGTCTGCACCTATCATAGCTGAAAATTCTATGGCATTTCCGTTCAGTAAAAAAAACAAAACCCCTGTTGAATGAACACCCAACCCGCGCTGATATACCTTATTGTTCAATTGTATGGGTTCGCCCCCACCATTGGCTTTCTGGTTTACAGCCGGTATCCCTTCCGAAAAAGTGGGAATAGCCAGATCATCTAACCAGATATCTGTTGTTTTTTGCGCGTGCAGAACCGGGCAGAATATTAGTAATAAGGACAATAACGCTAGTATTTGTTTCATTTTCTTAATTTATCAGATTTGTTTTATTTGTTGGAATAGGACACTATATTTTGCAGTATTTTTTTGGCAACTACTGCAGCTTTCATTTTTGAGAGAATAGCTGCGGATACATCCAATGTATTTACAATGATTTTACCATTGCCCACCGGAATGATACTAAGTGCCGAATACATTTCGTTTTTATGATCCGAATAACACCCTACTACACAACTGTCATTGCCCAGTCTTAACCCAAACCGATCCCTGTTATACCCGGCCAGGGATTGGTATTCCCAGTTAAAGGCAGTATTCACGGGTAAGCCTTCAAATAAAGGGTGTTGCCTTACAAAATAATTACCTCCCATCCAATTGGCTCCTAGTTTTTGGGTGCCTGTATATTCTGTTACCTCCCGAACGGCAAGTTGCTCACACCAGAAAGGTGCATTTTGCAAAATCACCAAGGTATTCCCCGCAGCGATCCAATTTACCAAGGCCTCCGTTTTGAGTCGGTCATTTAATACCGGATGATCACCAGGCTTTCCTACAGGCTGCATCTGTGGCCCCATAAACAGGGTTCCCTTATCGGGGAAAACCAGTCCCGCTTCCTGATATTTCACATTTGCCTCGCGTAAAATCTGTTGGGTTTTTCCAGATGTGTCCATTACAAAAACAGGATCATTCTGTGATACCAATTCTACTGAAAATGCGAGGTCCGATCCACTGGCAAATACTGAATTATTTTTAACGAGTCTGGCTTCAATTGTTGTGTACCCATTTTCTAAAATAGAGAAGGGTACTGCTTCTTTTAATAGCTGTCCATATACCAGTCCTCCCTCAATATTTACCTCAAAATTCTGCGCCTGAACAATCCCCACTCTGGTTTTGGCATTCACCTGTAAGAGATACCTGCCTGAGAGGTTTTTCTCATTTACCAAAAAGAAATCGGCTAGTATCTTATCCCCTTTTTGCACTACTTTGTTTCTTAACTTAACAGCGATATATAAGGGTTGATTATAATAGGCAATTATCTTTGGATCTGCTTTGAAATTCCGGTATACGTCCACTATGCCTGAATGGTTTTCCAGTTTAGTACTTTCCCATCCATTCGTAACATATCCATCAATGGTATTACTAATCCGAATATTTTCAATCATTCTTCCCTGAAGATAATAGGATACTGCTCCAAAACTCAGACACAGTTCATCTACTGTTTTAAAACTTTTCTTAAATCCTTTTTCTGTGAGAAACTTATCAAATGCCTGATATTGATCTATCATTTGTTTACCATCCCATCCGATTATTTTTGTTTTTTCAATTTCTTCTTTGATAAGTTGTAAGCGCGGTGGTGTACCTGTAGCACTTTCCTCCCCATATAAAATAATTTCTTTGGGGTTGTTAACATATCTGTCAAATTTAACGGGCGACTGATAAAACGTATCTCTAAAAACACCTGGCCCCGGTGCATTGTGAGCATCCCACCATCCATTTTTATGCAAACTGGTATCATAGGGCAACATGTGTATTTTTCGAATAGATTCTTTAAAGGAAAGCGGTGAAGTTTCAGGAACATTATTGGATGTAAAAGTGATCACGCGGGTTTCATCCA
>CAIWKU010000053.1 GCA_903913355.1 uncultured Bacteroidota bacterium
AAAAAGCTACACGATTACTAACAATCACAGAATTGGAACAAAAAGTGATTGATATCTCGCGTTTTGAAACAGTATATAGGGACACTTCTTACCTTTGAAAAAAGTTTTGAATTTTCCGAGCAAAGAAAAAATGAAATACGTACAAGAGCTGATATTTCCATTGACCGGCTTATCATTAAGCTTATGGAGATAGCAGATTTTGATATAGCCGATATTTACGATGAAGATATGAAGCTAAAGAACCTCCACGACATGACACCGGCTACGAGAGCTGCTTTAGTAGGTATCGAGGTCGATGAAATAGAAGCTTACGACCCGATAATGGGCAAAGTGAGCCTGGGCAAGACTAAGAAGGTAAAAGTAGCTGACCGGATACGGGCTATAGAGCTGCTATCCAGGCTCCTCGGCTATACCGAAGAGAAAGGAATCACTATAAATAATAACATCAATGCAGCTGCTACACCGAAGGAGCACCGAGTCGTGTTCGAGGATCACACTGAAGATATAGAGCATGAAGAAGTTAAGTAGGTATCCAGGTTATAGCAGCTGCGGCTATGATCGTATGAATACAAAGGCCTCAAACTTTATCTAGGTTTGAGGCCTTATTGCGGGCCCTGCATTGGCCGATAATTATTTATGTGGGTTAATACCCGGGTCGGTTTTGAGGGCCTTGCGTTGACCGCAATTGATTAGTGCACGATGTCGGTGTCCTCTATATATTCCACGATGTCTTGGGCCAAATGGCATATTTTGCAGAAAGCTCTCCATTCTTCTCTACTCAAAGCTTCTTTAAGCTTTTCAACAGATAAACCGTCAAGAGAATCTACACAGTCATCTAAATCAGATGCTGTATTCTGCCAACGGCAGTAACTCATATTAGCCATGTTTTTTAGATTTTAGGTATTCAGCTTCTAATTTTTTCTTATCTGCATTGCAGATATAGATTGGCATGCGGCGGCTGAATTTGCGCTCATACCATATCTGAAAGTCGCTTTTTGGCTTTTTCATATATTAATATGATCAATGTGCTTTTTCAATGGAGCCAGGATGTGGCAGACATCTAAAAGCTTTTTCTTACTGTTTCCAGGAACTACTACCCAAGTAGTTCCTTTCTGATAATAGGCCTTTTTATAGCCGTTTGCTTGCAGTATTTTGAGGACTCTTCCTTTGGAAGAGTTGCTCTGTGTTTTAATAGTCATGTGAAAGAACTAATTTGATTGACAGTATAAAATTAATGAAATAAATTGAAATTAAAAAATAGAAGATCATGTAGGTATCGAGCTTATAGCTGCAGCGGCTATCAGGATTGCAGCTGCTACAATCCTGGATGGCCCTCTACCAGCCCTAATAGATCGCCGTATAACGCTAAAGTGTCGGGTAGGGGCGGATTACAAACCCGGTGGGCTTTTCCAAAAATGGGAGGATCTTTTCAGATCCTCCCACTACGGGATTTAATTATCCTTCGAAGTCTTCCAGGACTGATTTATCCTTTTTTGCCCTTTTCGCTTTTTTGGGTACCTCAGTTTCGATTTCGGCAACCACCCGGCCAGCTTCTGTGGTTTCATACTTTTTCAAAAGCCTGGCGTACTTACCTCCATCAATTTTGTACTTTTCATTCATAAACCTGTTTTCCACTTCGGAAATTTTTACGAAAAAATAATGCTTTCCTCTGAAATCCAACTCCCTGATTAATTCCCCTTTTAAAATTTCCTTGGTTTCCTGCGCTTTGTTTACAACAGCGAAATACAAATTTGAACTTTTCATAACTTAAAAATTAAAATGTGAAAGAATTGTTTACTATGTATTAAGCTAATACATTTCGGGGTTGCACCCCTCATCAGGTAAACTATTCAATCCTGGAAATCCAATATTTCAAAGAACTTCGGCTTGGGAGGCCATATTTAATTGATAGAGTAAATATACAAACTATTTCAATCTTTTGTTGTTAATTGCTGGTTAATGATTTGTTAATGCACTTTTAATTTAAAGCCCTGGTTATATATTATATATCCAAAACCATGCCAGATTTTCAAACTATTTCAATATCAAAAACCATACCAGAATAGCGCTTGTTAATAAATATTTAATAAATAAAGTTTGAAATAAATTGAAATATATCAGGAATATTTACTACTTTTATATCATGAAAAAATATTCATTTTATTTAATCCTGGCTGGTTTAGCCCTGGTTATTTATATGGCCACTTTCGCTATTCCATATTAGGGAATCATTTCCCAAACCAGTTAAGGTTCCCAATTTGGGAACCTTTTTTATTTTGGGAAATAGTACTGGTTAATATATAGTACTGGTTAATATATAGTACTGGTTAATATATAGTACTGGTTAATATATAGTACTGGTTAATATATAGTACTGGTTAATATATAGTACTGATTAATATATAGGGCTATTCCCAATCCAGGCATTCATTCCAAATTTGGGCATTCAATCCTAAAATGGTAATCAGTCCCAATCCTGGAAAGCTCCAACATTTCATTCCCATTTTGGGACGCGCGAGGCTGCATCAACTTTTTTGCAGAAGCAACCATAGAACAGTAGAAGATTGCAATAGATTGAATCTTGCAGGAGCAGCCATAGATCAGTAGAAGATTGCAATAGATTGAATCCAAATCTTTTCTATCCAGTTTTAAAAACAGCAACTAAAAATTTTTCGGAGGAGAAAGCATTTACGATTTCTCGGGCATAAAAAAGCCCTCTCTGAGAACAGAGAAGGCTATAAACGGAGTTCTTTCACATTCACAATGTGAATACAAATATACGTTCATTGCCTGTAACGGAAAATTAGTATATTATCAGTAATATCTGTTTTTACCGGTTGTGACGTACCTAGTAGGATCAATCAAATGGTTGTGGTCATCCTCTGGGTCATCGGTCGGGTTCTTATTTTTGTCTAAGGCCCAACTATAATCCCGGAACTCAGCCCAAAGGTTTATGGAGCTTTCAGTTACATACACGTCCAGGTCTTTGATCTCATTGATCCCCGTAAGAATTGAGCCCTGAATTTTTATAGCAGGAAATACATTGAATCCTTTAAGCAATTGCGGATACATTTCGACTTCAGTCCTGCTAAGATCTTTCCTCGTCCAACCGCTCCTTAGTTTTTTTATCGTCAACGGTTCTGCTGAGTCACAGATAATGATCTCATCCTTTAACCCGAGAGTAATATAAAGAATTGCCAATTCTTTCTCAGTCATAGGTTTGTAATTCTGCTCTCTCAAGTATATCCGGTTATTGACTCTTTTGACTTGCACTAAACCAGCCGGGCTTGTACTACCAAAGTCTTGCCCATAAATAGATCTGGCATCGATTTCATTATATTCAGAGTCGCTTATAGGTTTCCACCCGCTGAATATACGGCCTTTTCTCCCTTCTGAAATCAGTCCTCTGATTATCGTGTAATAATACTCCGGTTTTTTCTCTTTAAAGCTCTCAAACTTGTCAATCGTGCTTTGTTGGAGGTTTTTCCGGTTATCCGGGTACCAGCTGAACACATCAAGCAATCCACTGCCTTCCCGGGCTCTGGCCGTAAAATAACCAGGCATGCCCTCAATATCTGTCAAGATGTAGTCTCTCCAGATCCAGTGGGCCTTAAAAGGAGGGTTAAAGACGCGCATGATCTGTACTTTATCGCTCTTCACTGTCCTTACACTTAAATCGAGTTGGTCGAAGTCGTCTTCTCCAAGTTCA
>CAIWKU010000054.1 GCA_903913355.1 uncultured Bacteroidota bacterium
CAATAAAAAATAATCGTTATAAGGGCATATAAAAGCGAACCTACCCGCAGATCAGTAGCTATATTTTTACAGATATGCTCATAGAACCAGGGAAATGCGGAAGTATATACCGGCTTACCTTCGGGAGTAGTATGATCTGTCCAGCGAAACATTGCCAATACCCTTGGTAAAAATCCACTCAATACAAATATGAACAAGGGGTTCTTTCCGAACACATCAAAAAACCGGCTCCAGGCACCTTTCACTTCTTTGAATTCAACCAGGTAGATTAATGTACCCAATACCATTACAGCCAATCCGGTCGTATATAGCACATAGCTGCTGGTCCATATTTTTTTGTTCACGGGGAATACCATATCCCAGCAATAGCCGGTAAAGAATAAGATCAATCCTGCAACAAACAGATGAGAAAGCATTTCATAAGTTTTTCCTTTTTGCTGAATATATTGCCCAACAAAAAAGCCAAAAACCACCTGAACAATCGCTCCTGCAACGCTCATCAATCCTTCGGGGTCAAACGGAATTCCTTCTCCTTTATAAATATGTCCTACACCCAAAATACTAATATCTATTTTGGTGCCAAACCATCCTGATAAACTGAATGGGTCGCCCGGGTTACCTAATAATAAGCAGATAAACCAATACGCTAACAGTAATATCCCACTAATCACAAAAGCCCCTTTGGTTTTTGCATAGAAAATGATCACGGAAGCAAAAAAATAGCAAATCGCAATCCTCTGTAATACGCCCAGTATCCGGATATTTTGCCAAAGCTTCCATACAATGTTCTCGCCATCCCAACGTACAAATGGGCTCCAGTTTAAGAAAAGCCCGATTGCAAAGATGAGCAGGCTTCTTTTGATCACTTTTTTCCAAAAAAATGCCGGCCCGGCCTGTTCAAATCTTGGCATCACAAATGCCATGGCATTACCTACGGCAAAAAGGAAAAATGGGAAAACAAGGTCTGTAGGCGTACAGCCATGCCAGGAAGCATGTTCCAGCGGAGAATAGATATGCGCCCAACTTCCCGGATTATTAACCAATATCATCAGAGCAACTGTAGCACCCCGGAATACATCAAGAGAATAATAGCGTTGGTTCATGGCAGGCTGTTTTGTGGGTTGAAGATAAGAAAGTTCGAATGATAATTGGCCCTATGCCTTTGCCGTACTATCCCGGGTGATTTTGGTCATTTTGCCCTATTATATAGCCTGCTGCCAAGAATTATTCTTAATTTGCGGGTTGACTGATTAATTGTTTACCTATGAGCAAGAATATACTGATTACAGGTGGGGCAGGCTTTATCGGATCTCACGTAGTGCGTCTTTTCGTTAATAAATATCCTGAATACAAGATCATTAACCTGGATTGCCTTACTTATGCAGGCAATCTCGAAAATCTTTCAGATATAGAAAACCAACCCAATTATTCATTTGCAAAAGTGAATATTCTGGATGTAGCTGCGCTGGAAGAAACTTTTGACAAATATGCCATCACAGATGTAGTTCATCTGGCTGCAGAATCACATGTTGATCGTTCTATTGTATCGCCACTAGATTTTGTATATACCAATATTATCGGCACCGTTAATTTATTGAATACCGCCCGGAAAAAATGGAGTGCTGACTATTCAAAACATCTGTTTTATCATATTTCTACAGATGAAGTGTATGGAAGTCTGGGTGATACCGGATTGTTTACCGAAACAACTGCTTACGATCCCAATTCGCCTTATTCTGCCAGTAAAGCATCCTCCGATCATTTTGTAAGAGCGTATCGAGAAACCTATCATATGCAAACGGTTGTATCCAACTGTTCTAATAATTATGGCCCATTCCATTTTCCAGAAAAACTGATTCCGCTATTCATTCATAATATCATTCAGGAAAAGCCATTGCCTGTATATGGAGATGGTTTGTATACGCGCGACTGGCTATATGTAAAAGACCATGCATTGGCTATCGATCTTATCTTTCATAAAGGGGTGAATGGAGAAACCTATAATATAGGCGGGTTTAATGAATGGAGAAATATTGATCTTGTAAAATTGCTTTGCACATTAATGGATCAAAAGCTGGGTCGGGAAGAAGGACATAGTGAAAAACTGATTACTTATGTGAAAGACAGACCAGGTCATGATCGCAGATATGCAATCGATGCTTCAAAAATAAACAGGGAGCTAGGCTGGAAACCAACAGTAACCTTTGAGCAGGGACTAAGTGAGACCATTGACTGGTTTTTGACGAACAGCACCTGGTTAAACAATGTTACCAGCGGGGCTTACCAGAATTATTACCAGTCTATGTACACAAATAGATAAGATATGCAAGTTGAAAAAACGATTTTAGAGGGGTGTTATATAATTCACGATACTTTTTTTGGAGACCACCGCGGTTATTTCTTCGAGAGTTTTAATCGGAATACATTTTTGGAGAAAACAGGATTGGCTGTTGATTTTGTGCAGGATAATCAATCAAGCTCGCAAAGAGGTGTTCTGCGAGGGCTTCATTTTCAACATGGTGAATTTTCACAGGCCAAACTGGTAAGGGTTCTAAAAGGAAAGGTATTGGATGTGGCAGTAGATCTTAGGAGATCATCTCCCACATATGGCCGTCATGTAGCAGTTGAATTATCAGAGGATAGTCGGACCCAATTTTTTGTTCCCAGAGGTTTTGCTCATGGATTTGTCGTATTGAGCGAACAGGCGGTTTTCTTTTATAAATGTGATAATTACTATCATAAAGCAGCTGAGGGTGGGGTAATCTATAATGATCCTGCTTTAGCAATCGATTGGCAACTTGATCAAAGTGAATTAATACTTTCTGAAAAGGATACGATATTAACCCCTTTACAAGATATTGAGAGCACACTAAAATTTTAGACAATGAAAGGCATTATTCTGGCAGGTGGTTCAGGAACAAGATTGTATCCGATCACAAAGGGAATCAGCAAACAACTGATGCCTATTTACGATAAACCCATGATTTATTACCCACTATCTGTACTAATGCTGGCGGGTATACATGAAATATTGGTCATTACAACTCCGGAAGACTCTACACAGTTTCAAAGATTATTAGGCGATGGCTCTGAATTAGGATGTAGCTTTTCTTATGCTGAGCAGGCGGTGCCAAATGGACTTGCCCAGGCATTTGTGATTGGAGAGAAATTCATCGGAAAGGATAAAGTAGCTTTAATATTAGGAGATAATATTTTTTATGGAGCCGGTTTCAGCAAATTATTGCAGTCATTTAATGACCTTTCCGGTGCCGCAGTATTTGCCTATGAAGTAAATGACCCGGAAAGATATGGGGTTGTTGAGTTTGATAATAACCGCCAGGCAATTTCCATTGAAGAAAAACCTGTGCAGCCCAAATCCAATTATGCGGTACCCGGATTATATTTTTATGATAACAGTGTAGTGGAGATAGCCAAAAATATTGCTCCTTCTCCCAGAGGCGAGTATGAAATCACAGATGTAAATAAGGTATACCTGACAGAGGGAACATTACAGGTGGGCATTATGAACAGAGGTACTGCCTGGCTGGATACAGGTACTTTTGATTCGTTAAGCGATGCCTGCGAATTTGTAAGGGTGATTGAAAAGCGGCAAAGTCAAAAAATTGGTTGCATAGAAGAAGTGGCATTCAGAATGGGGTTTATTGGCCGCGAGCAACTTTTACTGCTTGCTGATAAATATGCCAAAAGCGGCTATGGAGAGTACTTACGGAAGATAAAATAGCCTGTTTGGCCAACGTAATTTGTATTTTTAAACAAAAAACGTTTCAGGCTGTTAAGTTCCCTATGAATGCTTTTACAATAAAGGATCTTGAAAACCTATCAGGGATTAAAGCCCATACCATCCGTATATGGGAGCAACGCTATACCTTTCTAAATCCCCAACGAACCCAGACCAATATCCGGTTTTATTCCAGTGGAGAGTTAAAAACCATCCTGAATATTGCCTTATTGAATAAATATGGGTATAAAATTTCCCATATCGACAAGATGACCCCGTCTGAAATGTCTGAGAAAATTTTATCGCTCTCTCAAATACAAGCCCAGCAGGAACGTTTGATCAATGAAATGATTCATGCCATGGTGGAAATCAATATTGAAGATTTTGAACTCATGCTGGATGGATATATCAAGCAAAAGGGAATCGAAAAAGCAATTATTCAAATCATATTTCCATTTCTGGAAAGAATCGGCATTCTTTGGGTAACCAATCATATTAACCCTGCACAGGAACATCTGGCTACCAATGTGATTAGACAGAAACTGATCATTGGAATTGAAAATATTAGTCCAATAGTAAATAGTAACCGATCTGTTCTTCTTTTTTTACCAGAAGGAGAACACCATGAAATTGGCCTTTTGTTTATGTATTTTATTTTAAAAAGCAGGGGTATTCGTGTTTATTATTTAGGCGCAAATGTGCCATTAAAAGATGTAGAGTTTGTGGCGGATACCAAAAAGCCCGATTATTTATATACCCATCTTACCTCAGTGGCACAGAATTTCAATTTTGAGAAATTCCTGATCAATGCCCATAACCGAATGCCCGATCGAAAATTGGTTATTTCGGGAATTCTTACCCAGACCTATAAAAAGAAATTACCACCAAACGCCCATTTCAAAAAATCACTCACAGAAGTGATGGAGTATGTTGCGGCTTTGTAAAAGCATTGGGTAAATTATCTAGCCCCATTCTTCAACTATTTGGAGATTCATAGGAAAATTAATTATATGCGTATTTAAAATATATTTATATTATTAATATACATATATGGTACATATGTTTTTAGGAAAACCAACCGTTCAAATAAAAAAACAATAGGGTTTTGTTTTTTGTTTAACTTTGCAGTATATAATATTAAACAAATCACATGTCCACGATTGAATTTAACCAGATGCTGTTAACCAATGCAGAGTTTTTAAAACCCTTCGCCATTACGTTAACCCACGATAGTGAAGCAGCGAAAGATCTTTATCAGGAAACCCTATATCGTGCCCTGGCCAATCAGGATAAATACCATGTTGGTACCAATATCAAAGCATGGTTGTACACCATCATGCGTAATATCTTTATCAATAATTATCGCAGAAAAGCAAAGCAAACCACCATTTTCGATAGCACCCCAAACGAATATCTGATTAACCTGAACCAGGGTGCCGTTACCAATGAAGCCATTGCCGGATTAAACTTAAAAGAAGTACAAAAAACAATTCATAGTCTTCCCGAAATTTTCCGCAACCCCTTTCTTCTTTATTTTGACGGATTTAAATACCACGAAATAGCTGATATGCTTAACGAACCATTGGGTACCATTAAAAGCAGGATTCACTTTGCCAGAAAATTATTAAAAGCTGAAATCACCCGTTATTAATTCAATTCATCTAACTTTCTTATATTAAAGTGAGCAGGAAAGTTATCATAATAGGAAGTGGATTTGCAGGCCTATCGGCCGCCTCATTCATGGCGAAAGCCGGTTGGGAGGTAACGGTTATTGAAAAACACGATATACCCGGTGGCAGAGCCAGGCAGATGAAAGTGGATGGATTTACCTTTGATATGGGTCCTAGTTGGTATTGGATGCCGGATGTATTTGAACGTTTTTTTGCACAGTTTGGTAAATCTGTTTCGGATTATTACCAGTTAAAAAGATTAGACCCTTCTTATCGTGTTTATTGGCCTGACGGACCGCTAGATATTCCTGCAGATTTTGCTGAATTAAAAAAATTATTTGAAACCATTGAGCCGGGAGCAGGAAAACAACTTGACAAATTTCTGGAAGAAGCGGCTTATAAATATAAAGTTGGAATTGAAACACTGGTATTCAAACCCGGGCAATCACTGGTTGAATTTTTGGACTGGGATTTAGCAAAAGGCCTATTAAGGCTGGATGTGTTTAGTTCCATGAAATCGCATGTGGCTAAATATTTCAAAGATCCCAGGTTAGTAGAATTAATGGAGTTCCCGGTCTTATTTTTAGGGGCGCTTCCAGAACATACCCCTGCTTTATATAGTTTGATGAATTATGCAGATATCAAAGGAGGTACCTGGTACCCTGTAAATGGGGAAGGTATGTTTAGTATTGTAAAAGCCATGTATGACCTGGCAATCAGTCTGGGTGTTACATTTTGTTTTGAACAGGAAGCCACAGAAATCATTGTTGAGAATAAGATTGCACGTAAACTGATTACCCGTTCCACCAATAAAAATAGTCAGCCCCCTATAACGTATGAGGCTGATGTAATCATTGGCGGAGCTGATTATCACCATATAGAAACCCAGCTCTTGCCTCTTGCTTGCAGAAGTTATTCAGATGCTTATTGGGATAAAAGAGTGATGGCTCCGGGTTGTTTGATTTATTATGTAGGATTAAATAAAAAATTGAAGAATATCCTGCATCATTCTTTGTTCTTTGATACTTCATTTTCGGTTCATGGCAAAGAAATCTATACTACAAAAGAGTGGCCATCTAATCCCTTATTTTATGTGAGCGCCACTTCCGTAACGGATAGTAAAGCAGCACCGGAAGGTTGTGAAAATCTTTTCCTGTTGATACCCGTAGCATCCGGACTGGAAAATGATTCCGAAGAATTAAGAAACCGGTATTTCGATATGATTATAGATCGGATGGAAAAACAACTCGGTGAACCGATTAAAGAAGCCATTATTTATAAAAAATCGTTCGGAAATAGCGATTTTATCAGCGAATACCATGCTTTTAAAGGAAATGCCTATGGTTTAGCGAACACTTTGCTACAAACAGCTGTTTTAAAACCGGGATGCAGAAGTAAAAAAGTTAAAAACCTGTTTTATACAGGACAATTAACGGTTCCTGGTCCGGGGGTACCACCTAGTTTGATTAGTGGTGAAGTAGTGGCTAATGAAGTAATAAAAGCGTATCAAAATTAGGAGTTGCGGTAAAAGAAGAAATGGAATTGAATAGCATACAAAACTTTTAAATATACATAATACATGATGAACCTGTTTCATGAAGTGAGCCAGGATTGCAGCAGAATAACAACCGAGAAATACAGCACCAGTTTTTCTTCGGCCATAAAGTTATTACATAAAGACCTGCGCACGCCTATCTTTAATATCTATGGTTTTGTTCGCATAGCGGATGAGATTGTGGATACATTTCATGAGTTTAACAAAGATGAATTGTTACATGAATTCAGAAAATCAACTTATGAGGCAATCGACAAGGGGATTAGTCTGAACCCTATTTTGCAAAGCTTCCAACGCACAGTATCACAATTCCAAATTGAAAGAGAATTAATAGACGCTTTTTTGTACAGTATGCAGCTTGATCTGGAAAAGCGGCAATACGACAAACTGGGGTATGAAGAATATATTTATGGTAGTGCAGAAGTAGTAGGCCTCATGTGTTTACATGTATTTTGCGATGGCAACAAGTCTTTGTATGAAAACCTAAAGCCTTATGCCAAAAGCCTGGGTGCAGCTTTTCAGAAAGTAAATTTTCTAAGAGATCTGAAAGCAGATTATGAAGGACTGGAAAGGGTCTATTTTCCGGGCTGTGATTTTAAAAATTTTACAGCAGCCGATAAAGCTGCGATTGAAGCAGATATTCAAAAAGATTTTGATCATGCCTACCAGGGTATTTTATTATTGCCTGGTAAAGCAAGATTTGGTGTGTATGTAGCATATAAATATTACCTGTCTCTGTTTAAGAAAATCAAGAAAGTACCCCCGCAGAATATACTTGAATACCGGATTCGTATACCCGATTATGGCAAAATGTTTATTCTTGCCAAAGCCGGTATCCGCAGCCAGCTAAATTTATTGTAACCGCTTCTTATCCTTATTTTTATTGCATGGAACAAGTGATCCTGGTTGATGAAACGGATTCCGAAACGGGAGTCATGGAAAAAATGGAAGCGCATGAAAAAGCGGTGCTTCACAGGGCGTTTAGTGTTTTCATTTTTAATAATAATGGTGAAATGCTGATGCAAAGAAGAGCAATCACCAAATACCATAGTGGGGGATTATGGACCAATACCTGTTGTAGTCACCCCAGACCCGGAGAAGAAACCATTACTGCCGCCTCAAGAAGATTACAGGAAGAGCTGGGATTTTCTACCCTTATTCAAAAACAATTTTCTTTTATTTACCAGGCCGAATTTGAAAATGGCCTCACAGAATATGAATTTGATCATGTCTTTACCGGGTATTATGATGGACCAATATTAGCCAATCCGGAAGAAGTGGCTGAGTTTGCCTATTGGCCAATGCATAAAGTACAATCTTTGGTTCAAACACAGCCGGAATTATTCACTGCATGGTTTCATATTGCTTTTCCAAAAATTATGGACTGGTGGCAACAAAATTCGATCAGCTAAAAACAGTTATAACCAACTGATTTCTTCAAATCAGCTTCCTATCATTGGTTTTATTGTATAAATCTTTACCTTTTACCCAATCATGAATCATCCTTCTAAAGTAATTATCATTGGCGCGGGTATTGCAGGTTTGGCAAGCGCCATACGATTAGCTGTACAAGGCTTTGCGGTAGAAGTATACGAGAAGAATGCATTCCCGGGGGGCAAGTTGCACCATTTTGAAGAGAAAGGCTTTTCATTTGATGCAGGTCCTAGTTTATTCACCCAGCCCGAAAATATTGAAGAGTTGTTTACACTTGCCGGCGAGCCTATTACAGAGTATCTACCCTATCATCAGCTACCTGTTTCCTGTAATTATTTTTATGAAGATGGAACTTTTGTACAGGCTTTTGCAGATAAAGATCTTTTTGCAAAAGAACTTGCTGAAAAACTGGGGGAGAAAAAAAGCAGCCTGTTGGCTTATCTCAAACGATCTGAAAATATTTACAATCGAATAGGGCGCATTTTCCTCAATTTCTCATTACATAAAAAAAATACGCTTGTAAAAGCACCTGTTTGGAAAGCCATATTGGCCACAAGATGGCAATACCTGTTCAAATCTATGCACCAGGTAAATGCGGCTCATTTTAGTAATCCCAAAACCGTTCAGCTATTTGATCGGTATGCAACGTATAATGGCAGTAATCCCTACCAGGCGCCGGGAATGTTAAGCCTGATTCCTCATCTGGAGCATAATGAAGGGAGTTTTTATCCGAAAGGAGGTATGATCAGTATTACAAAAGCTTTGTACCGGTTATGCCTGAAAAAAGGAGTGAATTTTTATTTTAATTCACCAGTGGAGAGGATAATTGAAACGGAAGGAAAGGCGGTAGGTATTGTAGTAAATGAACAGAATGTATATGCAGATATAATTGTGAGTAATATGGATGTTTATTTCACACATAAACATCTTTTGCGGAATCCTTCCAAAGCAAAGAAAATATTGAAACAGGAGAGGAGTAGCAGTGCGATGATATTTTATTGGGGAATCAATCATACATTCCCATCACTGGATCTGCATAATATTTTTTTTACGAATGATTATAAAATCGAGTTTGATCACCTTTTCCGGTTCAAAAAAATATACAAAGACCCAACGATATATATCAATATTACCAGCAAATGTGAGCCTGGAATACAGGCCCCGCCTGGAAAAGAAAACTGGTTTGTGATGATCAATGTTCCCGCAAATACCGGGCAAAACTGGGAAGCCAATCGCGAGCAGGCAAGATCAGCCATTATTCAAAAACTCAACCGTTTATTAAATACGGATATAGCATCTCTTATCGAAACAGAACAGGTAGCTGATCCGGTTAGTATTGAAGCAGCCACAGCTTCTTATATGGGTTCGTTGTATGGTACCAGTTCCAATTCAAAAACGGCTGCTTTTTTCAGACATCCTAATTTCAGCAGATCAATAAAAGCATTGTACTTTGTGGGTGGCAGCGTACATCCGGGTGGAGGAATTCCCTTGTGCCTGAAGAGCGCAAAAATAATGAGCGAAATAGTAACAACAGATTTCAAAAAAGAAAGGCATTCATGAAGGGTATACAATTTTCCAAGAATCAAATTGCAACATTCATCGCTATTTTGTTTCATGTAAGTGGTTGGATAGGTATTGTATTCAGTCCATATAAAGATTGGTTTGTTAGCCATACCCCTTTGAACCTTATACTTATGGCCATCCTTTTAGTCTGGTGTCAGTCTGAGAAAAATATTGGCTTCTTTGGATTTTTTTTAGCCGCTTTTCTTACAGGTATGGGAGCAGAAATGATTGGAGTAAATACCGGCCGGCTTTTTGGAAGTTACCAATATGGAACCATCATGGGCACTACATTTAATAAAGTACCCTGGCTGATTGGATTGAACTGGTTTGTAGTTGTATTCTGCAGCGCTTCCTGTATGCAACAGTTCCAGGACTGGGTTTCCAAAAAAACAGCCTCTTCCGGAATGGAAATCTCAGCTAAGATTGCTTCGCTATCAATGATTATTGATGGTGCTATACTTGCGGTATTTTTTGACTGGATCATGGAACCGGTAGCTGTAAAATTGGGTTTCTGGCAATGGGCCAATCAGGAAATACCTTTGTATAATTATGTATGCTGGTTTTTGATTAGTCTGGCCCTTTTATTCCTTTTTAATAAAGTGGGCTTTCAAAAAAGGAACCATTTCGCGGTACATTTGTTTATCATACAATCTTTGTTTTTTCTTGCATTGAGAAATTATTGATATGCTGTATATACTGATTACACTAGCTACTTTTTGCCTGATGGAACCCATTACCTGGTTAACACACCGCTATGTTATGCATGGATTTCTGTGGTACCTGCATGAGGATCATCACCAGAAAGGGGAGGGTTTCTTTGAAAAAAATGATGCATTCTTTATCATATTTGCCGTTCCCAGCTGGCTATGTATTATGCTGGGAAGTATGCACGGGGCTTATTGGGTAGTAAGTATTGGTGCGGGGATTGCGATGTATGGGTTTGCTTATTTCCTGGTGCATGAAATCATCATTCATCAACGGTATAAATTATTTACCCGCAGTAATAACCGGTACATCAAAGCCATTCGCTGGGCGCATAAAATGCATCATAAACATCTGAATAAAGAAGAAGGGGAAAGTTTTGGAATGTTGCTGGTGGCCAAGAAATATTGGGATAAAATCAAGCGCGAAGAAATACTTCAGAAAGAGAATCATCACCAAAATTCCGAGTAACTCTGTATAGCGAAGCATATGCATATTTGGTTTCACTTTTCATTGATTTAATTGGCAAAGCATTACGACTATATTATAGCAGGTGCCGGTTGTGCCGGTATGAGTTTACTCATGCGAATGATACAGGAACCTTTTTTCCAGACAAAGAAAATATTGGTGATTGACCAATCTGCTAAAACTAATAACGATCGTACCTGGTGTTTCTGGGAAACAAATCCTGGGATATTTGAACCGGTTGTTAAACATCACTGGGAAAAAGTAAATTTCCTTTCAAGTGATTTTTCCAAAACGCTTGATCTCTTCCCATATCAATATAAAATGATCAGCGGAATTGATCTGTATACATTTGTCAAAACTGAGGCAGCAAAGCACCCCAATATTGAATGGATTACCGATACAATCTTATCTTTTGAAGGAAAGCAAAGAGTAAATGTGGTAACCGCAACAGAAATATTCACCGCATCATTTGTGTTCAATAGTATCTTATTCAGAGAGCCTGCAGCAATAGATGCGAAGGATAAGAATTATTATCTGAAACAACATTTTAAAGGATGGGAAATTGAAACAGAACGCAATTGTTTTGACCCGGGTGTAGCTACCTATATGGATTTCAGGTTGGCTCAGGATAAAGGCACTACATTTATGTACGTATTACCAGTTTCCAAAACAAAAGCCCTGGTTGAGTATACCTTGTTTTCAGAAAACCTGTTGGCTGATGAAGAATATACTATTGCCCTGCGAAAATATATTGATGAAGAATTGAAAATTGAGAAGTATAGTATTACACATATAGAATCAGGCGTTATACCCATGACCAACCAGCGGTTTTCTTTGCAAGTTGGAAACATGGTTAATATAGGCATTGCTGGCGGACAGGTAAAACCCAGCAGCGGCTATGCTTTCAGGTTTATCCAACAGCGAGCGGAAAGCATTATACGGGAACTGGTTACGGGTACACATCGTTTTTCGGAAAGATCTTTTGCGGATAAAAAATTTCATTTGTATGATAGTGTTTTGTTGCAGGTGCTTTATCAGCATAAAATGAAGGGGGAAAAAATTTTCTCAGATATCTTTCGCAAAAACCCTGCTAGGCTTGTATTTCGTTTTCTGGATAACCAAACATCCATTCTTGAGGATCTCCGCATCATGCAAAGTGTTCCCACACATATTTTCCTGCCAGCTGCCTTAAAAGAAATGGTCAATAAAATAGGGTAACTTTAGGGTAATATACTTACCAGTTATAAGTCTATTTGCCAAATCGATCCACATGGAAAAAATCATTACCCTTACACTCAATCCGGCATTGGATAAAAGTATTGATGTGCCTCAGTTGCTTCCCGAAAAAAAATTACGCTGTTTGAATGTCAAGGTAGAAGCAGGTGGCGGGGGGGTAAATGTTTCCAGAGCCCTGCATAAATTAGGAGCGGATAGTGAGGCTGTATACCTGTCTGGCGGATTTACCGGAAAGCAATTTGAAAAATTATTATTGGCAGAAAATATACATTCCAGAACGCTACCCATAAAAGGAGATACAAGAGAAAATTTTATTGTGCTGGATGATTCTTCTAATCTTCAATATCGTTTTGGTATGGAAGGTCCAGCTGTTGCCGAATCTGAATGGATGCAGGCCCTGGAGTATATTTCCTGGCAGGAGAATATTGGATACATTATTGCCAGTGGCAGTTTACCCCCGGGTGTGCCAAATGATTTTTTTGGGAGGTTAGCCATTATTGCCGCACAAAAAAAAGCAAGACTGATAGTAGATACTTCAGGAGAGCCCCTGAAATATGCTGTGCAGGAAGGATTATTTATGATTAAACCCAACCAGGGCGAACTGAGTAATTTGTACGGCAAAGATGATCTTTCTGCAGATCAGATACTGGAAGCGGCCCGCAGTATTATCAGCAAAAAGGGTTGTGAAGTTGTTGTGGTATCCATGGGGGCCAAAGGAGCCCTGCTGGTTACAGCCAATGAACAGTTTACAGTATTGCCACCGCCAGTTACTGTATATAGTACAGTTGGAGCAGGGGATAGTATGGTAGCCGGTATGGTGGTAGGCCTGGTAAGGGGATGGAACTGGAAACAGATTTTGCAATATGGGGTGGCTGCCGGTACATCAGCCACAATGAACCGGGGTACCGGATTATGTAAAAAAGAGGATACCGATCGAATGTTTGAAGAAATGAAGCACGAATAGGGTTCATCTATTACTTTTGCAGCCATTATTGGCCTCGTAGTACAATGGATAGTATATGAGTTTCCGAAGCTCCGGATCCAGGTTCGATTCCTGGCGAGGCCACCGAAAATTGGTGTATATACTTGATAATCAATTTATTATATTTTTATAAATATTATAGGGGACGCTTAAGGGGACTCTTTGTTATAAAATTATTGGCAATGATATAATTGTTTAGACCAATTAGATAAATATAAAAGGCAGTTTGTGAAGATCAAAATGAAACACAATCCCTTCATAAACAATATACAGGCAGCACAGTATCAACAACACTAACCGTATAGTTCCATTCTTGAACACGTAGAAGGAGGCGATATAAACAGGTTCAAACTTTGTTAACGTTGAAATAGTTAAACAAAGCAAAACGCTGCCACCATTAAGGTGAATCAGGTAGACGGGTATACCGGTTGAATGTCGTATATTAACTGGCGATAATATTAGATACAATATTAAAGGAAAACAATAGCGGAAGAAGAAAGAGCATGGGAAGAGCATGGTAATATAATAACAATGGAAAGCATTGGTGGAAGAGGAAAGAACAGAGGTTGAGTGAGCGCGGTGTGGCCGAGGATGTTTTGATGTTGTGATAGCCACGATGTTGTTAGAGATGTGGCGAGATACGATTATTACAATATCTCTCCGGGCTCTTATTTTTGGCCACGGGTTGAAGGCCGGGGTTTGGCACCGGGAACATGTCCAGTACGAGCGATG